>JANYIW010000116.1 GCA_025358645.1 Bacteroidales bacterium | reverse complement strand
CGCATCCCTGACATTTTTCAGGTCATCTATATTTCCAAGCTTCGTACCGATATAAACCTGATATAATCTTCCATCCTTTCCACTGACTTTATAAACCAAATCGGTATTTAATGTTCCAACTGCAATAAATACATCCTGAGTGGCCTGTGATTGCCCTATCAGAGGCTGCCCCATTGATAAATAATTGATTGTAAAAAAGACAATTATCGAAAAAAGTAGCTTCTTCATAATTTGCTGATGATTATATTTACTGTTAAAAGATGTTTTATTATTCACACCGAATATAAGAAGATTTATTTTTTAAAACATTTTTTGTAATGAGTTATTCTTATAATTTTGAAACAACTAACCATTACAAATTTGGTTCTGTCTGTTTAAATGAAACGAATTAAAACAAATATTCTGATCCTTTCCGTAATTATTATTGTCTCTTCATTCACAACTCCCTCATATTCATATTCATCTGTAATGACTAATGAATATTTGCAGGATACCGTTCATACACAAAATTCTCCCAAACAACCTGTTTATACAACTTCACGACTTGTTACCCCCAAACCGGTCATTGACGGAAAACTCGATGACGAATGTTGGAAGAATGGTACCTGGGCAGGCAACTTCAGGCAGTGGATTCCCAGGGAAGGGGCAAAACCAACCTATCCGACTGATTTGAATATCCAGTATGATGACAAGAACCTGTATGTTGCATTTCGGGTACATGATGGAGAACCGGATAAGATACAAAGGTTGGCTGGAGTCCGGGATGAACTTGCAGGAGATATGGTAGGCATAAATTTTGACAGCTACCGCGATTACCGTACCGGATTTGAGTTTACATTAACCGCATGGGGTCAGAAGGTTGATCTTGTATTATTCAACCCAATGAATTGGGATTTCAACTGGAATCCCGTCTGGAAGGGAAAAGTCGGAATGGAAGATTCTGCCTGGGTGGCTGAAATGGAGATTCCTCTCAGCCAATTGAGGTATAGCGGTAAGGATGAACAGGTTTGGGGAATGCATAGCTGGAGATGGATATCAAGGCTTCAGGAAGAAAGTGACTGGGAGATACAAAGTAAGACCGGCCCCGGAATGCTTTATAACTTCGGAGAATTACGGGGGATTAAAGGCTTAAAGAAATCACGCCGGCTTGAGATAATGCCTTACACACTCGGAGATCTCAGAACAATGAAAAGAGAGCCGGGGAATCCATTTGCTCATAAGGGAAGGGTCTGGGGCGGTAACGCGGGACTTGATGCAAAGATCGGCCTTTCGAGCAACTTCACTGTTGATCTGACTGTGAATCCAGATTTCGGGCAAGTTGAGTCCGACCCTTCTGTCATGAATTTAACAGCATTTGAAACGTTTTATGAGGAGAAAAGACCTTTCTTCCTTGAAGGACTTACTATTTTTGATTATAAATTTGACAACCAGAGCCTGTTTTATTCAAGACGTATAGGCCATGCGCCTTCCCGACCTGTATATCCTAATGACAATCTTTTTGTAAAGTCACCGGATAAAACTTCTATTCTGAGTGCGATCAAACTAAGCGGAACAACTTCAAAAGGACTTTCAGTCGGTTTGATACAAAGCATAACAGCAAATGAATTTGCAAGGCTCAGTGATAAAGATGGTAACAGAACCAATGTCAAAGTTGAACCACTTACCAGTTACACGGTAGCACGTATCCAGAAAGGGTATAAGGCTGGTAACACAATGGTTGGAGGGATACTGACATCAACAAATCGTTTAATGGAAGATAAGAAACCTGAGTCACTGAGCAATGACGCTTACACAGGAGGCCTGGATTTATTACATCATTGGAAGGATAAAGAGTTTTATATTGATGCAAGGTTAATCGGGAGCTATATAAATGGAAGCAAGGAAGCAATTGCCTCACTTCAGGAATCCTCAGCCCGTTATTACCAGAGGCCTGGCGCAGACTATTTGAAATATGACACGACTGCTAACCATCTGAGCGGTTTCGGAGGAAAGTTTATGATCGGTAAAGGTTCCAAAGGATTATGGCGATATTCAACAGGAGCTACCTGGCTTTCTCCCGGACTTGAACTGAATGATCTGGGTTATATGAACACTGCTGATGAAATCAATCAGGTAAATGAGGTATCGTATCTGATTAATCAACCGGTTTTTATATTCCGTACATATAATATAAGCCTCGAACAGTTCAATACATGGAACTTTAATGGTAGCTACCTGGGATCAGGTGGACATTTATCATTTACAGCAGAATTCAAAAATCAGTGGGGTTTTGCTGCAAATCTCATCTACCACTCCAAGTCTCTTGATACCAAGATTTTACGTGGAGGGTATGATATGATTATGCCAAATGCAATTACTTCATTCGGTAGCCTGAATACTGATCCTGCAAAAAAAGTAACAGCCATTCTGGCTTATAGTTATGAATATAAGGGTAATAATTCCGGAATAAATTATCAGATTGGACCAGGAATAACCTATCGTCCGATTAACAATCTGAAATTAGGCGTGACTGCGAATTATAGCGGTAACAAAGACAGATTGCAATTTGTTACCACTAATTATTCTGTGCCCGGCAACAGATATATCCTTGGGACAATCGATCAGAAAACCCTCGGACTGACCTTCAGAATTGATCTGAATCTTACTCCGGAGTTTTCAATTCAGTATTATGGAAGTCCTTTTGTCTCCAGAGGAAGTTATTCAGAGTTAAAGTATATTACAGATCCAAAGGCAAGACTTTACGCGGACAGGTTTGAGCTTTATAATGATCCGGTACTTACTGGAGAAAGTTATCAGCTATTCGAGTATTCTAATGGACGCAGATTAGATTATTCAATTGATAATCCCGATTTTAACTTTCATGAGTTCCGGTCTAATCTTGTTGCAAAATGGGAATACAGGCTTGGGTCTTTCATCTATCTGGTCTGGTCATCGGAAAGGTCAGGTAACACAAATGTCTCACATGCTTCTGTCGGAGATTCGTACAAACAGCTCAGGAGCATATTCCCAAATAATATTTTTCTGATAAAATTAAATTATTGGTTCTCACTTTAAAAAAATGAATATCATTTTCAGACCTATTGAAGAAAAAGACAATAAAGAAATAGCAGAACTTATCCGGATAGTATTCAGGGAGTTTAAGATTGACAGGCCTGGTACAGTCTATTTTGATCCTACTACCGATAATCTATTTGGACTCTTCCGTGCAGCCGGATCAGAATATTGGATAGCGAAGGAAAATGGCGTAATAATTGGCGGATGTGGCGTTTATCCAACACCCGGCTTGCCTGAAGGATGTGCTGAACTTGTTAAATTTTATCTGTCAGCATCACAAAGAGGCAAAGGGATAGGATGGCAGCTAATGGAAAAAACGTTCGGTTCGGCTAAAAAAAATGGATTCAGGCAGATGTATCTCGAATCACTTCCTGAATTAACCAGGGCGATCAGTTTATATGAAAAGGCCGGTTTTAAATTTATCCCGGGACCATTAGGTAAGTCAGGTCATTTCGGCTGTAATATATGGATGCTTAAAGATCTCTGATAACTAGAAATCATTTGTAGCATTTCCAAGAATTCTGAAGTTGTAGGTGACCATGAAAATTGGTTGACCGAAGATCGACATCTGATAACCTTTAACAACTCCGTCTTCTGCTTTAAAGAAGATTGAATATGGATTTCGTCTGCCCAGGGCATTGTATACTGTAAAAGTCAGGGAGGAATGGTTGAGTTTTTTTGCCTTGAGATTTCCGTTTATAGTGGCCGCAAAATCAAGTCTCGTGTAATCGGGTATGCGGAATTCATTTCTCTCTGAATAAAAAACCCGGTTAACATTAAGAAAATTGTAGTAAGCGACCGGATATGTTATCGGTCTTCCGGTATTGTATACAAAGTTAGTTGTAAAATTAAATCTTCGGAAGAACTTTGCATTGGCAACAAATTTCAGATCGTGAGGTTTGTCATAATTTGCAGCGAAATACTTTCCGTTGTTTACTTTTTCTTCTTCAAATTTGCCATTTACTTTCAATAAGACCCTCGAGTAGGTATAACTGATCCAACCGGTGAGCATCCCTGTCTGTTTTTTTACCATAAATTCTACTCCATAAGCTTTCCCGTTCCCATTAATGATATCTGTTTCGAGATGATCATTCATCAGCAGTTCAGCGCCACCTTTATAATCAAGGATATTATTTAATATTTTATAGTATGCCTCCACTGATGTTTCAATCGCTTTCCTGTTCATGTTTTTATAAATTCCCAAAGAGAACTGATCTCCTCTCTGAGGTTTAATATAATTATCGCTCAGCTTCCAGATATCGGTCGGAGTCATGGATGTTGTATTTGAAATCATATTAATGTACTGGTAATTCCTTTGGATACCCGCCTTAACTGAAAGATCCGTAGTAATAACAAACCTTGATGAAAACCTGAATTCCAGTCCCGGGTATGATTTTAAAATACTTTCTTTACTATAAAAGACAGTATCAATTATATTTTCCAAAGTGCGCGGGCTGTTTGCACTGTAACCATATTGAGACCTTGGGCCGAATGTGGTAAAGTAAGTAAATCTTAATCCTCCTGATATTAATAGTCTGGGAGACACATCAAATTCATCACTTATATATAGTGAAGGTTCAAGAGCTCTCTCACTTTCCAGTTGTTTAGGTAAGATCAGGGAATATATTCCAACAGGTTTCTGAATACCAGGAAGCAGAGAATAGCTTGTAGCATCAATTCCAAAATCAACTTTATGTTTGTCAATTGGACGGTAAGTGAAATCAGCTCTGAGAATTTTTTGATTTAACCTGTAATATAATGAATAATAGGATGTTGAATCCTTCTTGGAATTATCCTGATAATCGTAATTACTTATGGATGCCGAGAATTGCGCAGAAAACCCTGAGCTGTAAATATGGTGCCATTTGAAAGTGGAAGCCAGGTTCTGATAATTGATAACGCTTTCTTTATAGAGATTAAAATTATCATTGCTCAGATAGCCTGAAAGTGAAAAGGAATTTTTATCATTTGGATCAAAAACCAGAAGTCCCTGTACATCATAAAAGCTTGCGCTACTCTTTTGCAACTGGATATTCTTCAGTTGGCGGAGTATCCAGTCAGAATATGTTGTTCTTGAACTGATAATAAAAGATGCTTTTTTCTTAATAATAGGTCCCTCGATCATTAATCTTCCTGTGAGTGGACTTATTCCGCCGCTTACATTAAATTTTTCTTTACTGCCTTCTTTCAGGATAATATCCATAACCGAAGAGACTCGGCCTCCAAATTTTGCAGGGATCCCGCTTTTATAAAGGGTAACATCTTCAATCATATCGGAGTTAAAGGCAGAGAAGAATCCAAAAAAATGAGAGGAATTAATTATCGGAGCTCCGTTTAATAAGATAAGATTCTGATCGGCGCTTCCCCCCCTGATATTGTATCCATTTGAAGCCTCACCGACAGATTGTACTCCCGGTAGCAATAAAGAACTTTTAAATATATCCACTTCGCCCATGCCCATTGGGATTTGCTTCAGCATCTTAATATTTATTTTTTCAATACCCATCCTTACATTCCTGACTATGTTTTCCTTGTTCGCGGAAACAATAACCTCATTCAACTGATTAGTATTTTCAACCATTCCAATATTTAAGATACCGTCTGAATAAATAATTACATTTCTAATAGTCTGACGCATCCCAACCATTCTGAATTCTATATGGTACTGCCCCTTGGGTAACTCAACAGAGTAATAACCATTACTATTGGTTACTGCTCCGACTTTAAGCTTTTCTATGTAAACAATCACACCTGCAAGAGGATCTCCGGTCTCCGGATTGGTGATTGTCCCTGTCAGAGAAACTTTACCGTCATTGTTCTGACCTGAAGGGTTACCAATTTTGAAAACTTTATACTCGTCATTAATTGACTTATCTTCGGTTTTTAGAATGGATCTGGCATAATTTATTGTATCAGCTTTAGACAGATTCTTTTCCAGATATTCCAGATATTCTTTCCGGAAATTAGTCTTTATTGTGTACCCTTTTGACAGGATAATCTTATTATCATCTGTTATTATAAATGAAAGACCGTTTTTACCAATTGATTTGTTTAATAATGTATTTAATGTTTCATTCTCGGAATTGATATCCAGATAAAGGCTATCTACCCAGCTGTTCGAAAAGTAAAATTTCACAGGCATTAATCTTTCAATTGTATCGGCCAGGTTCCTGAAAAGGATTTGGTGAAACCGGAGTGAAAGTCTATTAGCCTGCGAGCTGGCATTAATAGCCAGGGACATAAAAAATAACAGATAAAAAAGTTTTTTCATTCGGGTCACCTGGAGGATGTAAGAAGAGAATCATAAAATTTAAGAATACTGATGAACTGTTTTTTATCGGCCTGCCTGATTCGAATCCGGGATATATGGAGGAACCTTTTAACCTCACCTGACTTTTCTCCGAATAGTTTAAGAAGGCTTCCCTTGCTTTTTACTCTGTAGAAAACATCTCCTGTTCTTATATAGTTTTCAGGGGAATATTCATATTCATTTAACCCATCCCTATCATAAAATGAGGACTTATGTTTAATGACATATTTACTTTTACCCTGATATGCAATTTCATAAAAACCTTCTTTGAGATTGTTATTAATACATTCAGGAAGTCTGAAATATCTGAAAATCAAACTGTCATCTTCAAAATAGAAATTAAATCCATCAACTACATCTTTATTTAATGCTATTTGGGGGAATCTGTAATTAAGTGTCCTGCTGGTATC
>JANYIW010000061.1 GCA_025358645.1 Bacteroidales bacterium | reverse complement strand
GGGAAGGGTATTGGCAAAAAGCTTCTTGAGGAGACCTGTAATCAGGCAAGAAACATGGGCTGTAAAATATTGATTGCGGAAACATCGGGACTGGAGCATTATGCACCAACAAGAGCATTCTACATCAGCAATAAATTCGATTTGGAAGCCACGTTGAAGGACTTTTATACCGAAGGAGACGATAAGCTATTCTATACGAAGAGGATAGGATAAAGAGTTTCTCAAACTATTTCCGGGTTTTAGCCCCACAACTCCGCTATCCGTCAACTTAAGGTTTGGGGATGAATGAGAAACTGCATAAAAAAGTTTCCCCTCCTTTTGAAGGAGGGGTGGTCGGGAGGATTGATTATCTTATATGTACAGTATTTTCTTTCCCGACCGGGGTGGTTGATGTGGGCCTTGAATGAGACCGAGGAAAGATCGGGATCAATGTTGTAATTATGATGGGGGCAGGTCCCCCGCTGGTATCGTACAGGCGAGACCAGCAAACCGCCCTACGGTGCTTCCCGGGTGACCGGGCGGTATTGAACGGAATAGGGAAAAAGTCCTGTTAGAAGGATTAGGTAAGAATGGAAAAGATGAACGAAAGTGAACCTTCGATGAGGTGTCGTGAAACCGTACTTTCAGTCAAAACCACCGGCTCATCAACGCTGGGGGAAGAGTGTGGCGGTTACCTGTTTACTGGCTACATGGCTGACGGCATAAAGGAGGCATGAGTTCTATTCAGGCGTAGTTATGGAACAAGGGAAGTCATACAGAGATGCAAAGGGAAAGTCACAAGCAGGGCAAACACCTGTGAGGCCGAATACCGATGATTTGTATGAAACCGGACTCAGTCATAGTAGTGAAGAAACTCCTGTAATGGGAGTGGAGCGAAGGGCTGGGGTTACACAGTTGAGGTTACCGCTAACAACCCCAAAAGGGGGGAAGGATAGTGGAGCTGAGACGAAAAGTATACCAATTACCAAGAGAATGATCTGGGAATCCTACAAGAAAGTGAGGAAGAACAAAGGGGCCGCAGGGATAGATGAAGAAACCATAGACATGTATGAGCAACGTCTGCAAGACAACCTCTACATGTTATGGAATCGGATGAGTTCCGGAAGCTACTTTCCACCCCCTGTACTTGAAGTGGAGATCCCCAAAGACGATGGGAGGAAACGTAAATTAGGCATTCCGACAGTTAATGACAGGGTAGCACAACAGGTACTAAAGAACTACCTTGAACAGAGATTTGAAGCGGAGTTCTCACCTCAATCTTATGGATACAGACCATTAAAGAGCGCTCATCAGGCAGTGGAACAGGTACGAAGAAATGTACGGCACTACCATTGGGTGATTGACATGGATATATCCGGCTTCTTTGACAATATGTCGCATGACCTCTTACAAAGAGCGATAGAACGACATGTACAGGAGAAATGGGCAAAGATGTACATCACAAGATGGCTTCAGGCACCCATTGAAGACAGGAAAGGGAACATACGAACAAGAGATGGGAAAGGGACGCCTCAGGGAGGGTAATAAGCCCCCTACTTGCTAATCTGTTTCTCCATTATGCTTTTGACAAGTGGCTTGAGATAACTTATCCAAACTTGTGCTTTGTACGTTATGCAGATGACATCATTGTTCATTGCAATAGTCAGGCAGAAGCAGAAGAAGTATTGATAGCCATAAAGCAGAGGCTGGGGGAGTGCAAATTAGAATTAAATGAGAAGAAGACAAGGATTGTTTACTGTAAGAAAGACCGCCGAAAGGATAAGTTCAAGACAGTACAGTTCGATTTTCTCGGATTTAGTTTCCAACCAAGGTCAGCATCAAATCATGGCAAAGAACTTTTTCTAAGTTATGATTGTGCGATTAGTCGAAAGAGCGAGAATAAGATAGTGGAAATATTTAGAAAATTAAAGTTCCATCAATGGACTTCTTATGACCTTTCTCGGATTGCGTAGGTTTTAAATCCAAAAATTCGGGGATGGATTAATTACTATGGGAAGTTCAAGATGCCCAAACTATCGAGTATCTTCATGATCTTAAATGAACGGCTAGTCAGGTGGGCGGTAAATAAGTACAGGCGTTTTGGAAATAGTTTTGCTAAAGCTGGCAGATGGCTCAGGAATCTTGCAGTTTGCTATCCGAGTCTATTTGTCCATTGGCAATATGGTTTTCAATTCACCTGATCTTTTGTGTAACAAGAGCCGTATGATGCGAGAGTATCACGTACGGTTCTGTGAGAGGTTTGGGGTGAAACTCCCCTTACCTACTCGACTCAGGAAAAGCTGAAGTTTGAAAACAGATTAGTATTCCAGGAACCTAAATTTGTAAAAAATGAGATAAGAAAACCTTCAAAAGAAAAGATCCGGAATTTGAATAAACAATCAACCACCCCGGCCGGTATCAGCATTTGTATCATAATTTAAAAGTGGTCCGGCCACCCCTCCTTCAAAAGGAGGGGAAATGTATCTTGATTATTGAGCAATATCAACTTTTAGAACCGCTGTCTTCAGCCCTTTTGATTCTGCTTTAACGGTAAATGAGCCTTTTGCACCCTTATCTGCTGCAACTATTACAAGGCACAATCCATTGAAAGCTTTCTTTGATTTAGCCTGAAATGACTCATGACTGGTAGCATCACCATTATCAGTTGCAATGATTCTTCCTTGTCCTTCAATACTGAAATTGAGCTGATTGTTGCTTCCTGGAACGAGAAGTTTATTTTTATCTTCAATCCTTACAGTAATATAGAT
>JANYIW010000044.1 GCA_025358645.1 Bacteroidales bacterium | reverse complement strand
CCCTGACCGTAAATCAGGGTATAAGACAGGTATTTACAAATCGACAGTAAATGAGATGTATGTGCCTTATCTGATTCCTCAGGACTATGGTTTAAGGACCGAAAACCGGTGGGTAAAGATGACCGATGCTAGTGGAACAGGACTGGAATTTAAGGGAAATAGTTTATTTAACTTCAGCGCACAACCATATTCGACGGAAAACCTCACAAAAGCTCTTTATACCTATCAACTCCATCCATTTGAAGGGATAATTTTTAATTTCGATTATGCAACAAGCGGATTAGGCGATACTCCCCGGTCAGTTTTCACACAATACCAGGTTATGCCACAACGGTATGATTTTATTATGTCAGTCAGACCGGTAAAAGAATAGTAAAATAATTCTTTAAGGAAAAAGTTAAAAATGGGAATTGTTTCTAATAAATAAATAAATTATATGAGATCTATATCAAAAAATCAGGCAGGAGTTTATTTTCTTGTTTTTGCAACGATAATCCTTGCAACATTTGGCTGCTCACCAAAAGAGAAAACATCATTTGAAATCTTTAATCCGTCTGAGTACGATGCAGGTTTGATAAGTTCATTCAATGGCGATTCGTTGTCGATGAAAGAAGGAGCCCTTGTTGTTAATTTTGCACCCGGCAAATATGGCTCGATAATCGCGATAAGACCATCAAACGGATTGTGGAACGCTTCAGGATATCGGTTTGTACGATGTGAAATTGAAAATACAGGCAGTGCTTCTCAATTGGTAGAGTTGGGTTTTGGCAATTATGACCTGACACTTGGAGGGACAATTGTCCCACCGGGAGGAAAGGAAACTTTAAAAGCTGTCATCTATCACACCCGCCATGCGGCCTATATCGACAGTCTGTTTCCGGTTATGCATGGTAAACCCGATGGAACATTAAGGAGCTGGATGAAAAGTACAGCTGATTCTGTTGAATATATCAAATTACTCTTTCCGGCATCAAAAGCTGGCTCTTCAGTCAAAATTGGCAGAATATGGTTTGAAGTTCCCTATGTTTTATATACGGCAAAAGATCTTATGGAAAAATTTTACCCGTTTATTGATAAGTTCGGACAACTCAATATTGGGGAATGGGCCGGAAAGATTCATAATGAAGCTGATTTAATCAACTTTGAAAAAAAAGAACAGGCTGACATTAAAGCACATCCTCAATCACCGGAGTGGGACAAATATGGAGGATGGGAGAACGGGCCCCAACTGACTTCCAACGGAAGATTCAGGGTTCAGAAATACGAAAGTAAATGGTGGTTCGTCGATCCTGACGGGAAACTTTTCTGGTCAAACGGCTTTGATTGTGTTGAATTCGGAGGGCAGACCCAGACTCTGGTAAATGGCCATGAAAAATATTTTGAATATCTTCCTGCTGATGGAAGCCCTGAAGCAAAAATCTATTCCGGCATGAATGGCAGAGAAAATGCAATAAAAAGGTTGAGTTTCAATGCGCTGAATTTATTCAGAAAATATGGTGAAAAATGGGACAGTATCAGCAATGAAAAGATAAATCAGCGTATGCATAGCTGGGGCTTTAATACGATAGGTAATTGGTCAGACAGGAAGATATACCTAAAACGTAAAACCCCTTATGTACTTACTTTGAAT
Organism: Bacteroidales bacterium; assembly: GCA_025358645.1. Taxonomy (GTDB): domain Bacteria; phylum Bacteroidota; class Bacteroidia; order Bacteroidales; family VadinHA17; genus LD21. The sequence goes on along the minus strand of JANYIW010000044.1, from coordinate 13,643 downwards.
ACACAACAAATTGGAGGTATCCCGGATCCATTTGTTGAAGGTTATGAGGAAAATCTTTTGAAAATGGTCCAATCGCACAGTGAAGAGATTAACGATCCTTGGTGTATTGGCGTCTTTATTGATAACGAACTCAAATGGGGTGTTAAATGGGGGGCGAAAATAGCTGAGCAGATCCAAAGATCCTCAGAAACGCAACCTGCAAAAATAGCCTTCATGGAAATGCTGAAAAAGAAATACAAATCCATAACCACACTCAATAATGCCTGGGGAACTTCCTTTACTGACTGGAAACAATTTCTTGTTTATAAGAATGTGATCCCTGGCTCTTCTATGGATATTAAGGTCTTCTTGAATGAGTTTGCAGATCTGTATTATTCTCAATGCCGGAATGCAGTAAAAAAATCGGCTCCTGATTTATTATATTTGGGTTGCAGGATGGATTTTCACCTTTACCCGGAAGACTCTTCATTGAACGACATAATAAAAATAGCATCTCGCTATTGTGATGTGGTAAGCTTTAACCGTTACAGATATTCATGTGCTGAACTGATACCACCCGATGGTGGTGACTATCCTCTCATAATCGGGGAATATCATTTTGGTTCACTCGAGACAGGCTTGCTTCAACCAGGTTTACGTTATGCGGCCGATCAGAATGAAAGGGCCGAACTCTTTGCCTTTTATCTTTCAAGTGCAGTCGAAAATCCTTATATTATCGGAGCCCATTGGTTCCAGCTGGTTGATCAATCTGTTGCTGGCAGGGGTGATGGCGAAAATTACCAGGCAGGGTTCCTTACCGTGGGGGATGTGCCACAAAAGGAAATGATAGACAAATCGAGAGAGATAGGTTATAAAATGTATAAAATGAGATTTGAAAGTTATATACCTATAAAATGAGTATTGTAAGTAGTCTTAATTTATAACTATTTAACAATCCTCACTATTTTTTAGTCGGACAGTAGTAATTTCAAATAATAATAGTATGAGAAAAATAGTAGCTTATTTATTAATGACGGGAAGTTTGCTGGTAAGTTGCAAACATGATTCCAAATTCAGTGGTAACCCAATCCTTCCTGATTTTCATGCCGACCCATCGGCGCATGTTTTCGATGGGACCCTATGGTTATATCCCTCACACGATATCGCCGGGACCAAATATTGGTGGAAAATGTTCGACTGGCATGCTTTTTCATCATACGACTTGGTTCATTGGAAAGATCACGGCGTTATTTTCTCACTTAAAGAAACTACTTGGGCAAAACGCTACGCCTGGGCTCCCGATGCCATGCAACGTAATGGTAAATATTATTTCTATTTCTGTGCCTCTGATATTCCAGGTAATGACAATTCTTGTGCAAATTGCATTGGCATAGCTGTTTCTGACAGACCCGAGGGTCCGTTCAAGGACGCACTTGGCAAACCGCTTGTGAAAAGCTCTCCAACGGAAAAACCTGCCATGGACCCCTGTATATTTATAGATGACGATCAACAAGCTTACCTGTATTACGGACAAATTGACTTGCGGGTGTTGAAACTGAAAGAAGATATGGTCACAATCGACGGGGAAATAAAACACGTCGATATTAAAAATTTCGGCGAAGGAATCTGGATGCACAAATACAAAGGTAAATACTATTTGTCGTATCCGATGTTTGAAAATAACAAGGCCAGCCGGTTAGCATATTCGATGGGAGATTCTCCTTACGGGCCCTTCCAATTCAAAGGCGTAATCATCGACAACCATTCCCGAAACATTCACCATTCAATTGTTCAGTACAAAGGACAATGGTACCTTTTTTACCATGTACAAGGTCCAAGTGCTTATGAACGGAGGGTTTGTGCCGAGTTTCTGGAATATAACGACGATGGGACAATAAAACCAATAAAAATGACCAAAACAGGTATTCGATTGAAACAATAAAACCAGATCATGCCTCCGTACTATATGGAAACAAAAGTGAGATCACAAATTAATGACTTATCAACAAAACCCGATTATCTGAAATGTGTTGAACGGGTGGAAGCCTGGTTTCAGGGTGAAATTCTCGAACGGGTTCCTATTCGGTTTCACAGGCACAATACTGAATACGAAACAGCTCATGCCAGCGAACATGAGACCCTTAGAGACCAGTGGTTTAATACAGAATATCAGGCCGATGATTTTCTCCGAAGCATAAAAGGGATGCGATTCAATGCAGAAAATTTCCCAATTTACATGCCCAACGTTGGGCCAAACGCCTATGCAGCTTTCCATGGAGGCGACATGACTTTTGAAGAGACAACTTCCTGGTACTACGAGATAATCCACAATTACGATACCGACCTTTCGAAAATAAACTTCAGCAAAGAAAATGTTTTCTATAAAAAGCTGATGGAACTAACAGATGTTGCATTACAAAAATGTGGCGACAATTTTTTGGTGAACTATCCCGATCTTCACCCGGGCCTCGACTGTGCGTTGGCATGGCGCGGAACGAACAATTTGTGCATGGATCTGATGCTCGACCGGGGAAATGCACAGAAATTATTCAACCTCGGTAATAACCACTTCCTCGAAGTATACGACAATTTCGACAGGGTAATCAAAGCTGCCGGAATGCCTTCCCGTACCTGGATGAATTTACCAATTCCCAATGGTAGGATGCACATCCCAAGTGCCGATTTCTCGTTTATGATTTCTCCTGAAGATTACATCGAATTTGGCTTGCCCATTCTGAAAGAAGAGGTAAAAACCATGACCCACAATATTTTTCATGTTGATGGACTTGGAGTTGCCAACCACATCGATGCTATACTGAGTGTTCCGGAAGTAAGGTGCATACAATGGGTACATGGCATGGCTGATGATTATCCAATTATGCAACATCTGGATTTTATCCGCTATGTACAATCGAAAAACCGCGGAATCATCGTCGATCTGGCTAAAGAAGACTTGGATAAATACATGGAACGAATGTTGCCAAAAAACAATTTCCTCTGGATTGCTACCAAAAGCGAAGAAGAAGAAATGGCGATTATGAAGAAAGTCGAAAAATGGAGCAGAAAATAATCAATTTAAAAATAATCAAAGATGAAAAAGCTTGTAATTTCTTTCGTTTTAGTTTTATCAATCTCAATCGGTTCATTTGGTCAGTCTAAAAATCCTATTGAAAATCAGTTGCATGTAACTTATTCGCATCCGAAAACGGTTTTAAATGGTAATAATCCCGATGCCAAAGACATTGTTTTTGGCTTCGAAGGAGGACGTGTGGTCAAGGTTAACGGAACTTATCACCTGTTTACCAGCGAAATATATCAACCTCCGATGTGGGTGAAGATGCGTTTTGGTCATTGGACCAGTACCGATAAATTGAACTGGAAGCGGGTTTCGACAATACGCGAATCGAGTGGCGAATTCGAAGGTAAGGATCCGCGCGCAGCTTTATGGTCGCCACTCCCGGTATGGGACGAGGATCATAACGAATGGGACCTTTTTTATGTAGCTTACAAAGCAAAACCCAATACGCACGAAAAAATCCTTTGGAATCACGAAGGACGGATCTGGCGATCGGTTTCGGCAGTAAAAGGGAAGGAAGGAATAAATGGCCCATTCATCGACAAAGGAATTGTTATGAAACCAGGCTCAGAGTCGCAATCGTGGGAAGGTCTTCAGGGAACGGATTCGTTTTTCCCCTATAAAGTTGGAAAAACCTGGTACTCATTCTACGGAAGTTGCAAAACTGAAATAAGACCTACTCCTTATTGGCTTGTGGGACAGGCGTCAGCTCCTTTTCTAGATGGAAAATGGATTCGCGATAAGTCTAATCCGTCTAAAATTGAAAACAAATTTATCGAAAATCCAATTGTTATTAAGGCTTTTAAAAAGGGCTGGTTGATGGTATACGATCATGGGGTTGACGGGGCTTTTGGATGGTGTTATTCCGAAGATGGAATTAACTGGCCTTCCGGAAATGCATCTCCAATTGACACTTCAAAAAATGCATGGTGTGCCGATGTGCGCACTCCACTTGGACTGGTTGACGAGGGTAATGGCAAATACACCTTGTTTTATACCGGCTTCGAACAAAAACCTGACTGGGACATAATTTTTTCAGGAGTAAAAACCAACAATTATTGCTCGATGGGGTATATTGAACTGGAATGGAAATAATGCCCTGCATAGTTACCTATATTTGAATTTTAATAAAAAAGTGAGAAATGAAAAAGATCATTATTGCATGTTTAGTTTTTATTATTTCGGGTAATCTATTTTGTCAATCAAAATTTAAGATAAAGGTTGGCAAGCCCGAACCTGTTTCAAATAATCAGGGTGATACATGGGTTGCAGCTTTTGCAAATGGTGACACAATTTATTCACCATCGAATGATACGAAGGGATTTTACACTTTTTTTCAAACATTCAATAGCAATATTGCATTTAACAAGGTAATGATTAAAAAGAATGATATATCTGTAATTAATGGTATTACAGTAAATCAAATGGATGATTATGGTGCTCAGAGTTTTGAAGGGCCGGATATATGCAACTGGAAATCCAGTGGATGTTATGCTGTAGATAATGTAATTTACTGGGTGGTCGCCCGTCACAAATATGGAGATAAATCTGGGGATCCTATGAAGCGGCAACCCACCATGAATGCCAGTATTATTAAATCATCCGATTTTGGAAAAACCTGGATAAGAAGAGCAAAAGATAACTATGATAAGCCGATGTTTCCCGGAAGTCGGTTCTCAACACCATATTTTATACAATACGGAACAGATGGTTCATCAATAATTGATAATGCAGATAAATATGTTTATGCTGTTTCGAATAACGGATTTTGGGATAATGGTGACAATTTGATTTTGGGAAGGGTTCTCCGAAACAAAATAGCAGATTTGAATGCAAATGACTGGCAATTTTATACTGGCGGAGATGGAATGGAAGATGAAAGCTGGTCAGGTGAAATGAATAACGCTAAATTAATAGTTGATAATCCTGGTAAATTAGGAATGTCTGGTATTGTATATAATCCATCTTTAAAAAAATACTTGTATATTGGTTGGTACTATCCAGCCGGTGGAGGAAAACTGCCCAATGCCAGTCAGAAAACAGTCTGGGATTTTTACGAATCAGACAAACCCTGGGGTCCATGGAAACGATTTGATTCATGTGAATTTGAGCCGCAAGGTTATTATTCTCCTCAAATTTGTCCGTCCCTGATAAGTGATGACGGGAAAAAATTCAATGTCTTCACAGCAGGGGATTGGAATAATGATTTGTTTTATCGTCTGACTATAGTGCCAATAGAGATATTGGTCAAATAAAACTCAGTAAATGTATATGGTATTTTATTGACAAGCTGAAATTTGCATAAATTAGGTAATATGAAAAACATCGTAGTTATAGTTTTTTCAATAAGTTTTGTGTTTTCTGCCTGCGATTATAGAGTACGTTCACAAAAGGAAGCCAATTCATTTGTTGCGAAAGAATTCGCAGGTGACACCTTATTTGATGTGGTTGAGGTAATTGACCACCCGCTTATTACGATGAATGATCCCGGAACTGAAGGCAATATATTTGGATTTGAGGGTGGTCGGATACTCAAACAAGATGGTGTATATCATATTTTTACTACCGAAATGTATGGCGAGCCGGTATGGTGTAAAACCAGGCTTGCCCATTGGAAAAGTAAGGATGGGATATTGTGGGCAAGGGATGCCACCATAATCGAATCCACTGGAAATTTCACTGGCACCGATTCCCATGCAGCCCTTTGGTCGCCTATGCCGGTCTTTGACAAAAAACAAAATTGCTGGATCCTGACCTATGTATGTTATCACTCAAAACCTAATACCCCCGAAAAATGGTTTAGAAATTACGATGGAATTATTGCTATTGCTAAATCAAGTATAAAGGGTAAGAAAGGCATTGACGGGCCATATAAAGAAGCTATGATACTCATGCAATCTGACACTTTGGAACCAAAACTTGGACTCATGGGTGTCGATTCCTTTTTCCCCTATGAAGTGAATGGACAGTGGCTAGCCTTTTATGGTTCGTCGCCCGAATGGAATGGGCTGGCAAAAGCGTCATCTCTCAGTGGCCCTTGGAAAAGGATGGAAGAAGCTGGCATTGTGAGTCAGCATACCGAAAACCCTATTGTACAAGAATTGAAAGAAAATCTGTATGTAGCCTTATTTGATGGGTGCGGTGTTTATCAAAAATTCGGATATATGGTTTCCGCTGATGGTATGAATTGGTCGAAACCAACTGTCATCAATCTGGAGAACTATCCTGGCAAATGGTGGGGATTAACCCGGACTCCACTTGGTTTGATTGATGAAGGAAAAGGAAACTATACTTTATATTTTACCGCATATAACAAGAATTTTTACCAGATTCCCGGTATTTGGGAAGCTAAAACGGATGCGGTTTTTAATGGATTTTTTGCCAGTGTCGGAGTAATAAAGTTGAAACTTCATAAAGAATAATTTTTGATAACTTAACCTAAAAAATGACAGTGAAGGACATGCAGTTATTAATACGAAATTTTTAAAAGCAGAAGGGAAGATTATTTTCTTTGGAGTGAAATAAAGAAGTATTTATAATTAAAAACACACTATGATGAAATTTCTGTTTAAATTGTGGGATCAATCTATAAAAGCTTTAATTCCAATTGCTTCAATACTTATTTTTTCTCTGATTAATTGTTCAGAACAAAAGCCCGATTTAAGTTACATTGTTCAGCAAAGATATAAAGAGTCACAATTAAACTTAATACCCGATTCAGCAGGAATTACTCCCAGCTACTGGTGTACATGGTCAAGTCAGAATTTTGCAACAGATACATTTACTGTCAGATATGCAATCGGTGGCGGACACCATTCACATACTGCCGATAACCTTACCGAAGAAGCTGTATTCCGGAACCCCGGATGGGAAAAGAAAATGCCTCAGAAAATAAAAAAAGATCTTTACCTGATGTTTGATCTGGGCTGGGATATTCCGGCTGATTCTTATACAGATAAAACTGTCATTGAAGTAGCCTTTGAATGCGGTTACGAAAACACTTCTTATTTTAACAGGCAATTCAGAATTTATCGGGATGCTTCTCCTAAATCATTCAGAGAGCAAATCAGGAACAAAATCAGTTAACGCACAAACTCATTACATTTTACGATAAGCTTAACAACATCGACTGGATTTTTCAGCTCAAGGTTATTCACTTTAATAAATTGCCTGATCTCTTTTGACTTTCCAGGAAAGACTTTTATAATCTGAGAAGCGTTATTTGCCTTATAATATTTTCCGCTTCTGCTTATCCAGAACTGTGAGGCATCTGTAACATGATAGTCCCTGGGAAGGTGTAACATATATGCACGGCCCGAATTGGTGAGCATCGAAACACTCCTTGAGACTCCTGTCTCGGTCGTTCCTCCATAGCCTGAATTGTTGCCAGCTGCAAGCAGGTTGCATTTATCCTGCTCGAAAAGAGAAACCCGACCTTTTACCAATACTTCATAAAAAACCTTTTCATGAGGAACAAATCTATGTGTATCGAGATAAACAGTATCAATTTTTTCAATGCTGACAAGAGCCAGTTTTGTCCCATCTTTATCAAATATCATCTCTTCGGTCAACTTGTTATAATCCATCATTGCTGCTTCTATCCGTCCGTCTTTCATTTTTACAGTTCCTTTTACAAATGCAGGTAATACGTAATGAGATACAAAATTTGCTGTGTCGCTTTGTGCCAGTAACCGGTTTTCTGTTAAATAAGGAATCACAAGGAAGAGAGACATTAGTAACATTGTGCGGGTAATTGTTTTTTTCATCGTCTTTAGTTTAGATGAGGCAATTTACTTAACTTTTGTCACCCTCACAAACTTGATGCCACAATTTTAATTTAGGTTCGGGAATTCAATACAAGTTCAGTTTTTAATATTTATGTTTGTCTGTCTATTAAAATCAGCCAGTAATGAAAATCATAGTACTCGACGGCTATACTTTAAACCCAGGCGACCTGAGCTGGGATAAGTTGAATAATTTAGGTGAAGTGGTCTTATACGACAGAACCCCTGCAGATAAAATAATTGAACGATCGCTGGGAGCAGAGGTCTTAATCACAAACAAGACTCCCTTCTCTGAAGCGACCATAAATAGTTTACCTGATCTTAAATATATCGGAGTTCTTGCAACAGGATATAATGTTCTTGATACTGAGGCTGCAAAAAAGAGGAATGTACTTGTTACAAATGCTCCTGCTTACAGCACTGCGTCTGTTGCCCAGCTGACATTTGCTTTATTGCTTGAACTCTGCCAGCATGTTCAGAAGCATAGTGATTCTGTTATGGATGGCAAATGGGCCCGGTCAACTGATTTCAGCTATTCCGATTTTCCATTAATCGAATTGTCAGGCAAGACATTTGGTATTATCGGTTTTGGAAATATCGGCAAAAAAGTGGCTGATTTAGCCACAGTTTTCGGCATGGATGTTATCGCTGCAAGTCGTAATCAAACAGATCAGTCATTGAGAAAAAATTTCAGGTGGGAAACAGTTAGTGGGGTGCTGGAGCAGGCTGATGTTGTGAGTATACATTGTCCATTAACACCGGAGACTAAAGGGCTTATTAATTCGGAGAGTCTGAAAAGAATGAAGAGATCGGCATTCCTCATAAATACGTCAAGAGGTCCTGTTGTTGTGGAAAAAGACCTTGCCGATGCACTTAACAATGGAATTATTGCCGGTGCCGGTATCGATGTGCTTTCAATTGAACCTCCTTCAATAGATAATCCTCTCTTCAAAGCAAAAAACTGTATCATCACTCCTCATATTGCCTGGGCAACAAAAGAGGCAAGGGTCAGGCTGATGGATATTGCGGTAAATAATGTGGCGGCTTTTATTAACGGAAAACCAATTAATGTAATAAGTTAATATCGATTCTGCGACGTCCAATAAAATCAGAAATTAAACTCTCCCCTCCTTGAAAAAAGGAGGGGAGAGTTTAATTTATTGATATTTAGTAAATCCTGCAAAAGATGTCAAATCGATAATATTTGTGCATGTTTACAATATTGAGGTAACAAATTGTGGCCTCAAAGTTGGCATAGAATTAGTATTATATTTTAATCTCCGTCTTCCCCTTTAGAACGATTTCCTTCCCATTCCATTTGAATTTTCCTGTCACTCCCTCAGGTAAAGTTATTTCTCCGCTTATTCCATCATTGCCTTTTCTCTTCAGATCAAAAATGATCATTCCTGATGGATGAGGCATCTGTCCCTTTATAAAAGTAAGCTTACCAGGAGCCGGTTCAATTTCAACTGTTTTGAAACCGGGGGAGGCGGGTCTTATTCCTGAAACAGTTGCCAGAAAATCATAATCAGGACTTGCGCTCCATGCATGACAGTCGGAGCGGGCAGGATCGGGATTTTCGGCAAAAGTGGTTAACCCTTTGTCAAGCATCTCATGCCATAAGCCAAGCGTCTCAAGATATTTATCAGCCAGTCCCGTCTTCTTCAGCGTCTGCGTCAGATAAAACCTGAAATACATCGTTGGCTGAATAAGTGTTTTATCATCCATGAATCTCTGCACAAAAGCCTTCTGATCTTTTTCAGGAATTGTATTTGTCAGGACACCAAATATCTGAGCATGCATACTGAATTCTTTTTTGTCGGGTGTGTCGGCAAGGTAACCACGAGATTCATCCCAGCATTTTTCATAAACTGCTTTTATCAGCTTAGTGGCAATTTTTGCATATTTTTCAGCCTGTTCTGTATGTCCGTAGAAGTTGAATAGTTCAGATGCCTTCTGTGCAGCATAAGCAAATTGCATCGAAAGTATTGAAGAATTTCCGTCATTTGCCCCTCCCTTCGGTATGCCTCCATAGCCTATATTATTGTCCCATGGCCATTCTACGGCCCAGTCAACAAAGTTCCAATATTCGACTTTACCGAGTATACCTGTTTTTGGATCGATCCGTTTTTCAAACCAGCCAAGAACATTTTCAATTCCGGGAAGGAGGCTTTTTATAAATTCCGGATCATCTCTCAGGGTCCAGTAATCATTAACCATATCGACCCAGTACAAAGAGAAAGGAGGAATTATCTGGGGACTGGCCGATGGATACCTGCTCCGTGTAAGTCCTTCATAAAACTGTGATTCATTCAAATTCATAATTGCATTACGCACCAGCCTGTCATCGCCTGAAACATACAGCGAAATCAAAGCCTGGATCCGTGTATCCCCAACATACTGGAGCTGTTCATAGTATGGACAGTCAAAATATGTTTCGTTTGCACAGAGCCTGGCTGTTCTCCATCCGACATTCCAGATCTTTTTCAGATCGGGCTGATCCGAATCGAATATTGCATTCTCTTTTAAGGGGTAAGCTGCAAATTCGCTCGTAAAGCTGTTTATTTTCAGAGGTTCAGCTTTCGTTTCAATCTCAAGCTGGAGGTACCTCCATGTACGAAACCAGAGTGGACGAAACAGTCTGTCATTGTTGCCATCGGGTAAGAAATAATCTGAATATCCTAAGATAGATTTTCCTTGTATTTCATTCCTGTTTCCCTTTACACCTTTAGAATCGAAAAGCGATTCGGCATATGTAAGCTTTATGGTGCTTCCTTTTCCACCCGAAACAAAGAGCTCAGGGTAACCGGTAGTCAGAATGGACTGATCAAACAATACGGTAATTTTTTTATTTGCAGGTAATGTCCATGTCGTCTTACCGGCAAGGAAGCCATCGGGTACCTGATCACCCGAGGTACGTCGTACTGTCGGGAAAACCTGATGAGTCAGCTCCATCATCGGAATTCTTCGGGGTGTCAACTCCCAGTTTATATCGGTTCCAACGCCCCTCGGGTGGGCACCATCCAGAGTACGCGGTGTCGACCACGAATTATCATCATAACCTTTTGTTTCCCAGTTCCAGGGATAAAGTGCAGCATCTATTCTGTCGCACGGACCGACAACAACAAACTGACCGCTTGTCTCTCTGGAACTTGCCGGGGCAGGTGAATAAGCCTGATCCTTAATTACTTTCCAGGAAGCATTTGTATTCACTATTTCTTCATTCGGTGAGTTTCCCTGTACAATAAAAGCTGTTTTAATGGAGAACTGAGCCCAGGGTTTTAATTCTCCGAAATTCCAGACCACGGCTGCAATAATATTTTTGCCGGGTTTAAGGAAAGAGGCAATATCGATCGTTTCAAAGCTCCAGTGCTCGAGGTCAGCGCGCGCAGGTCCAAAACATACAGCGGTTCCATTTACAAAAAGACGATACCTGTTGTCTGCCGATACATTAATAATAAATTCTTCGGGTTTTGCATTTAGTTCGAAAGATTTACGGAAATGGAAAACACCATAGTCGACAAGAGAGGCAGACGGATGTGATATCCATTGAGCTTTCCAGTGTCTATTAAATAGTGAAGGGTTTATCTTTTCAAAAGGCACTTGCTCTACGGTTTGTGCAGAGAGGCGGGCAGTGATCATTAAGATCGTGAAAGCAATAATTTTTGCATGCATAATATTAGGTATTTATTGATAGATTATTACTATCATTTGATTTTTGTGGCTCTTACTGCCATCCAGAGAGTACCGGGTAATTTAATTTCAACAGAACCTGAATATACGCTATCAGCCGGGGTGATGGTCATATTCCATGTATCAATCACCTCAACTCTGAAATTTACATCTTTTGGAAGACGAAGCCGGGCAGATTTTTGCTGGGCATTGCCATAATAGAATAAATAATATTCTTTGTCTTTTATTAATTGCATCTCTTTATTCCAGAGATTGTAAAGAGGATATACTCCTTCAGCAGGACGGTCTTTCATGATTTTATAGAGGAAAGCAATGCGTTCAGGACTTTTACCATAAAGCACTCCGCCTTTTGCCCACCAGAGTATATTTTGCGGATGCATAAATGTTTCCCCATGGGTACAGTATCCACCCCTGCAGTACACCTGCCAGAAACGGCTTGTCATTTCTTCCGGAGTAAGATTACCCCAGTCATTCGGGATATCGCCTTCATAAACACATTCGTCGATCATAACAGGTTTTTTAAAAGTATTCCGCCATTCCTGGATATGAAAAAAATCGGTTGTCTGAACGCTCAGATGAGTGATATAAGGTTTTGATACATCATACCATTTCATACCATTATGTATTGAGCGCAGATGATGATAGGGATCATTTTCTTCTATAATTCTGAACAATCTGTCCCAATCTTCTGTGGTTTTACTTCGAACCATATCCCATTCATTGGCCATGCTCCACCAAACATTATGATAAGCTGCCAATCTTGCAACCAGATAATGCATATACCGTTCATTTACCTCGCGGGGCATATTGTCGAAACCCCATTTACCTCCGTCGTATGGGTGGAAAACTATCACATCAGCTTCAATTCCAAGTCCGGAAAGGCTTGCAATTTTATCTTCAAAATATTTAAAATACTCAGGATTAAACCGGGTAAAGTCCCATCCTTTTTCTTTTGAACCTTCAAACGGATAACAAAACGGTTCGTTCTGAATATATACATCATACTGCTTAGGAAAGACGCACATCCGGATTTTGTTGAATGCTGTATTTTTTAAGCTTTTAAGTGTCTTATTCACCATATCATCACCCTGCCAGACCCATGCATAACAGGTTGTTCCGACCGGATAAAAGGGTGTTCCATCAGCATATCCGAAGTCGCAGGTATTCCTGACAGATACAGGTCCGTGTATCCCTTTCTGAGCAGACACACACACAAATTTTCCGGTTTTGCCGTTAAGTTCTTTTATATTACTTTTTGTGATGTAAGTCCATTCTCCCTGGGTATGAGGCATGAACCGGATTATATACTCACCATTTCCATTATAAAACCCTTGCGGTTCGATGGTAATATCTTTATATTGAAATACCGCTGAAAGTTTTACATCGGTATAAGGATTACCGGCAGAGGTTCCTTTAAACGATATCTCAAAAATCCCCCATTGAGGAACCTCCTTGCCATAAAGATTATTCAATGTTATAATTATGACTATTATAAACAATAATTGTGCTTTGATCTTTTTTTTCATGATATTGTCTTTTAGATGTGGATCGGACTCTCATTTTCCTGACATGTTCACCCCGGTTTTACAATCGTCTCTAAATTTAAATTAAATCTCTATAAGTACAAGTTAATTTCACAGTTAATAATATTAAACAAATCAGTGTCGTAAGGATAGCGACATCCACGATAAATGTTTATTTTTAACATGTAAATTATGATTTTAGAATTCCATTGATTTTCATTGGATAAGAGTGAAAACGTCTATAAAAAAGTGACAATAAAACTTAATTAATAGCAAACATATTATGAGAAACCGGGTAAGACAACTAGTAACAATTGCGCTATCATTGATTGTATTTGGGAGCATCAATGCGCAACCTCAAAAATTTAACACTGTTTTATATGGTGTTGCCTATTATCATGAATATATGCCTTATGAAAGGCTTGAAAAAGATGTTCAGCTAATGACGGATGCAGGAATATCAGTTGTTCGTCTTGGTGAATCGACATGGAGTCTTTTTGAACCGGAAGAAGGCCGTTTTGAATTTACCTGGATGGACCGGATCATTGACCGTATGCAAAAAGCTGGTATTAAGGTCATCCTCGGAAC
>JANYIW010000027.1 GCA_025358645.1 Bacteroidales bacterium | reverse complement strand
ACCACCTGTGCGAACAACCGGTAAATCTGAGATAATGGTGATTGATATAAGTTTTACCCGAAAATGATCTGATATTTTTCGTTTCACATTTTTCGTTTCGCGTTTTTAATTATTCTGTGCTCGATTCTCCCGGGTAATTCCTGGCAGTAATTTACTAAATTCGTTTATTTTTGATACTTAATTGAAAAATCTTTTATTATGAACCAGGAAAAAGTAATTGTTGGATTCATAGGCTCAGGAGGTATCGCTCGCTCTCATGCATATTCACTCAATTCATTGCGATATTTTTATGGCGATTCCCCGGAAATTTGCCTGGAGAAAGTTTGCTCGGCCACAGATGAGAGCAGAAACTCTTTTGCCAAACGTTTTGGATTCATCAGATCATCTGATTTACAGGACTTTGTTGCAGACAATAAAATAAACACTGTCTTTATTCTCAGCCCCAATAAAGTTCACTATGAACACTTGAAGGCAGTTCTTGGAATGAGTGGATTGAAGCGTATATATCTTGAGAAGCCTGTTTGTTCAAATCTTGAGGAAGAGAAAGCGATTGACGGATTAGTTCAAAAACATTCAGGGATAAAAATCCAGGTTGGTTTTCAATTCCTTTTTTCGGCAACGATAAGGGAGATGTTAGGTCTCTGGAAATCAAAGAAACTCGGTAACCCAATTCATTTCGATCTGAAATATTATCATAGTGATTATCTCCGCAAAGAGTACCGTGACAAACGTGCATCGCGCCTGACATCTGCACCTGATGGTGGGGCAATGGCCGACCTTGGTTCTCATTCCTTGAGCCTGTTGATTGCTATTCTGGGTAAGCACCTTAGGATCACGGGTGCTTTACAGGGTGGCCACTTCGGGGATGTGAGACAAGATTCGGATCTTTTCAGTCTGATTTCTGTTTATGATGATACATCAGGCGCTGTCGGTACACTTTCTGCAAGTCGTATCAGTTCAGGAACAGGTGATCATTTCTCAGTTGATTTTTATGCACAGGAAGGTTCATTACGTTACTCCTCTCAGTCCCCTGACTGTTTCGAGTATTATACGGAGGAGTCTGGTATGTGGAACAAACGCATAGTTGGGAGCAGTTATAAACCAGTAAGCAGTTTCCCTTCTGCCCATGTACCTCCCGGGTGGCTGAGATCTATGATCCATGCCCATTATGTTTTTCTTACAGGTAATGACCATAATGAGTTTGTACCTGATATTGAGCACGGGCTGGCAGTTCAGAGATTGGTGACTCAGACTGCAGAATACCTTAAAACATTCAGGGAATCAATCAAAAAAGGTTAACTTTTTACCACGGAGAACACGGATTATCACGGAGTGATTACATAAAAATTGAATTGGTATTCGGGAAAAGAAATGTAATTTTAAATAGTGAAGTACCATGTATTTCAAATGTGGTATTCAGCTATGATTGACGAGAAACTTCATTAATTTATTACTAACACAATCAGGAAATGATAGCAAAAGTTTTGTATTGGATTCCGAGATTTTTGACAATACTTTCAATTCTCTTTATGACAATGTTTTCGTTTGATGTGTTCGGCGGTGATGAATCTTTTGGTGCGAAGATGCTGGGGTTCCTGATTCATAATATCCCGGTTCTGATACTAATTGCAATTTTGATCATTGCATGGAAGTGGGAAGTTGCCGGAGGAGCTCTTTTTATAGTAGCCTCAATTACTGGTACGTTTTTTTTCCATTCCTTTAGAGGTAATCCTGCTTCCCTTATTGTAATTTCTCCGTTTTTATTTACAGGCATTCTGTTCATTCTTCATCATATTTTGTATCCGGTGAGAAAGAATGCTTAAAATATACCAGATATACTGACCATTCCTCTTCTAAACCTGCAGTAAACACCTGATATAATGTTATTATCACAGTTTACTTCATCTGAATTATATTATGTTGTAACGAGACATATAAACGCTTTTGCCACGTTATTTAATTTATTGTAAAAAAGTCACGTCACCCACGTCATCAAAATACTTTCCATCTGCGAACCTGCCTTTTGCTCTCCAGACATACACGCCTTCAAGAGCTAAATATCCATTACCAAAATATCCGTCCCATCCTTTTTGCAAATCATTGCTTTCGTAAATGAGTACCCCCCAACGATTGAATATCTTTAGGTTATATTCTATGACATTTTCAAAATGTGGTCTGAAAATGAAATCGTTTATATTTCCTTCATGCCAGTATCCTCCGGTAGGGCCTTCTCTGTTCCAGACAAAAGCATTCGGGAATTTTATTTTCCCTACATTAAACTTTACATGTACCGGCGATATAAAGTGAGCGGAATCAACGCATCCGTCTTTTGATGTCACTATCAATGTTATGTTATAAGTTCCCTCAGATTCATATTTGTGCCATGGATTTTTTTCTGTAGAAGTAATCCCGTCTCCGAATGTCCACAATTGAGAATCATCAAAATAAGAATAGTTGGAAAGAATAACAATTTGTGAATTATTTGTTACCTCGGTCGGATAAGCATTGAAAACTGCAGTAGGATTCTGATAAACAGTTATTATAACAGTGTGTATGGATTGTCCGGAAATATTACTCACCGTCAACGATACTATAAAACTCCCCGGAATAAAATATATATGAGACGGATCCCTATCTACTGAAAATACCTTATCACCAAAGTCCCAGAGATAAGATTCCCCGTAAAGACTATTATTGACAAATTGAACCTTTAACGGAGAACATCCTACCGTATCAGGTAAAAAACTTGCTACTGGCAGAGCGGGCATGGTTACATTAATGTGAATAGTATCTATTGTTGCACATCCAAATCTATCCGGAACTGTCTGATATTGTATGACATGAGTTCCCAATCCAGCTGAGTTTGGAGTAAAAACACTACCAGTCATACCTGCGCCGGAGAATATTCCACCAACCGGAGTTGCATTTAATGTCACGGAAGGACTATTAATAAATAAATTTCCCACATGAGTTATATTTACAGTCGGCAAAGGCATAACAGATATCGTTATCTGGTCAGAATCGCTGCATCCGTTATTATTTATGATTGTGTATTTGATAATATGGTCTCCGACACCCGCTGAAGCAGGATTAAATGTGTTGGATGATACAGCTCCTGACCATACGCCACCTGTCTCTTTTGTCTGTAAGGTAATTGCCGGATTATTTACACACAAAGTATCTACCGGTGTAATTGTTGCATCCGGCAGAGGAACTACCGTAATTGTTAATTGGTCAGAACTGCCACAACCATTGATATTACTGATATTGTATGTGATTATATGATTTCCCGTACCTGCAGCAGCAGGATTAAAAGTGTTTTCTGTAACCCCGGTGCCTGACCAGGTTCCTCCTGAATTGTTCGCTGTCAATGTTATTACCGGATTATTGTAGCATAAAATGCCAATTGGCGTAATTGTTGCATCAGGCGCAGGAAGAACAGTGATAGTTGTCTGATCACTGTTGGTGCAACCACTGCTTGTCGTAATACTGTATTTTATAGTATGGGTTCCGGCACCCGCGGCAGAGGGATCAAATATATCTTCTGTAACTCCGGGTCCCGACCATGTTCCCCCTTTATCATGCGCAGTCAATGTAACATTCGGATCATACTGACATAAATTGCCAACCTTATTGATTGTTGCATCTGGATAAGGAACGATTAGTATTATTGCAGTAGTAATAACTGGAGGATGGTCTCCATTTATAGGATCTGCCGGAGGTCCGGGAATATTAGGATCATCATAAGGATTGCAATAATTCCAGTTTCTTAAAGTGACCTGGAAATATTGTCCAACCAGTTTATCATTTTTAACATTTATAAAATCAGAAAATACCCCCGATCCTGTGACAGGACCAGTCAGGGTTATTATGGGTGCTCTATATGGAAATATTCTTGATGTTCCGGCAATAGTTACCGGAATACCTGTCATTGTTATGTCAGTACCATATATCCATTGAACCCAGCGGGTGAAGAGGTTTGGCACATCCTTTTCCTGTGGTGGGACACAGTTAAACTGAGTTAGATCCTGAAAACGAACATTGTCACCATTTCCGACACATATTGGATAGATGGTAGGGCTAATATGCATGTGTCCACCGTTATGGTTATCATCATCCCACACTGTAACTATCTGTTCCTGGGAAGAGGATGTACAGAGTACTCCATTAACCAATAATGTTGAACGCGGATGATAATTGCAGACATTTCCGGCAGAAGTATAAGTGTGATTCAGGGTTGCCTGGTAGTTGCCGGGTCCACCATTTATGGTTGCCACAATCTGATTATTCCCGTCATTCCAGTCATAGTTTATCTCTACAGGAGTACCACCATCAACAACACCGGTATAACTTACATTCCAGGAAACATTTACCGGAGAACAAAGTTTATTTGGGGTAATTTTATTGGCCTTAGATAAAATTGAACAACTCTGGCTATGGATGATAGCCGAAAACAATATAAAACATATAAATGAGAAAAGCTTTTTCATTTATAATTCAGAGTAATAGAAACCGTTTACGAACTCTTATACGGCTCTGCCATTAAATAGTTTCAGTCAAATATTTGACGAATGCAATAAATTGTATGACTAATGATATAATTTATAAGATTAAAGAATGTATTTCAGGGATGGATAAAAGGCATGTATTTTTTTTCAACGATATTTGTGGTTATTTGTTTCTAAAATTAAAGGAATTTAACTTATTTTGCGGTCACATACGGCCCGTAGCTCAGATGGTAGAGCACCTGACTCTTAATCAGGGAGTCGAGGGTTCGATCCCCTCCGGGCCGACTAAAATATGGATTACCGATCTTTCAACATTAGTCATATCAAGAGTTTAATTCTGTGAACAATTATAACCCTCAATCGTTTTAATTAAAGGTTTTCTGATCAATCAAAAATGCATTTATTGAATCAGGTAATCAGGATAGAAGAGGGTAGTTCATGAAAGAGAAAAAATTAAATGAGACTGATTTCAGACGTAACAATCTCGATAAATCATCATCCCCTTATCTTTTGCAGCATACTACAAACCCTGTATGGTGGCAGGAGTGGAGTGATGACTTAATAAGATATGCCGTTAAAACGAAGAAACTTCTGTTCGTTTCCGTAGGTTATGCAACTTGTCACTGGTGTCATTTAATGGCTGCGGAAGCGTTTTCTGATCCGGAAACTGCCAATTATCTTAATAATCAGTTTATCTGTATAAAAGTAGACAGGGAACAACGTCCGGATATAGATCAGTTCCTGATGGATTTTATTAATAATCAGAATGGCAGGGGCGGATGGCCTCTTAATGTTTTCATGACTCCCGAACTCCGGCCGGTGTATGCTCTCACCTATGCTCCGGTTCATTCCAAGGATTCAATGCCCTCTCTTCTTTCGGTTTCTGAAAAAGTCCATGAGTTTTTTGAAGATAACCAGGATAATATTCCAGCGTTTGTTTCTGGCTGGACCCCTCCGGATGTAACAAATGAGTCTGCCCTGACAACTACTCTTTCAAAATATTATGATCCTGAGAATGGAGGATTTGGCTCGGGACAAAAATTTCCACCTCACTCATCATTAATATATCTTTTATATCAGGCCGGGCTGGAAGATAGTCCCTCAATTAAAACTATTTGTAGTAAGACTCTTGATGCTATGATTTTAAGAGGATTGAATGATCACCTTCAGGGTGGCATTTTCAGATATTGTGTAGACAGGGAATGGACAATTCCCCATTTTGAGAAAATGATCTATGATCAGGCAATGGCACTCTGGTGCTTTTCCCTGGCTTACCGCGTAATAGGTAAAGAGACATACAAAGACATGGCAGAGAAAATTTTAAAATGTCTGGATGAATGGTTTAAAGTTGAAGGTTTGTATATAACAGCTTATGATGCAGATACAGAACACCAGGAGGGAGCAACTTATCTATGGAGCTACGAACAGCTTAAAAATGAACTTCTTCCTGAAGAATTTGAAAAGTTTTCGAATACATATTTTATCGACAAAACAGGAAATTTTGAGGGATTAATACATCTTATCAGGAGGAATGAAGACCCTCTGGATGAAATTGAAGACAAACTGCTCTCCATCAGGCGTACCAGAAAGCAACCTTCAAAGGATGACAAAATCCTTTGTGGTTTAAATGCACTGGTAGTAATTGCAATGTTACAGGCTGGCAGATTTCTGGATAGGCCTGAGCTTGAAAAGAATGCAGCTGTGCTGATGAATATTCTATTGGATAAATTCTGGGATGGTAAAATCCTCAGGCACTCTTATTATAATGGAGTATTCAAGGAGCTGAGCTTCTTATTTGATGCGGCAGCAGTTCTCACTGCAATAACAATGCTTTTCGAAAATGATGAATCATGGAA
>JANYIW010000002.1 GCA_025358645.1 Bacteroidales bacterium | reverse complement strand
GAATAGCAATCCATTGTGTTCTATAAGTTAAAATCCGGGCTTTTTATTTTTCACAGGTAATTAATTTCTCCCCTGAAAAACAAACTTACTTAATTTTCAGGATTATATTACTAATAATCAAATGAATATATCAATAGGATTTATTTAGCGGTGTTCTTAATAGAATTTTAGAGGACTGACTGGATGATCAGTCGCGTACATGCGATCGTGGCTTGATCCGTGGTATTTATACGATATAAAAATCATGGACACAATTAAATTTTTAGTATTTGCAATAGTTAATTATATTTAATTATCTTTCACGATTCTAATAACTAAATCTAAGTCTAAATCTAACCTATTAAAACCTGCTGCCTATGAATAAAATTAAATTGAGTTAAAATGGAAAACAAATTTGGATTGTCTTTCCTCAATTAAATCATTAAGTTAATAACAGTTATTGTCTGGAAATTCCAAAACAGACTAAATATGTTTAACTCTAATTCCAACAAACAACCTGATAAATTATGAAAAAAAACCACTTTTCTATTTTTTCCCTTTGGAAGAAATACAAAATCTTTTTGTACCTGAATTTTATTTTAATTCTTGTACTGTCATTATCTACAAATCTCGCAGCTGTGGGATCAATAGGGGGAAATTCTATATCAAATAATCCCCAGCAAATTACTATTAAAGGTAAGGTTACTGATGTCATCTCAGGAGAGGCATTACCTGGTGTAAACGTTGTGGTTAAGGGAACCACTCTCGGTGCAATGACAGATGTAACCGGTAATTATACTTTAGAGGTGCCCAATGTATCCGCAACTCTGGTATTTTCTTTTATAGGGTATATTACCCAGGAGATTGCATTGGGAGGACAGATTAATATTAATGTTAAAATGGCGATTGAAGCTACACAACTTAACGAAGTAGTTGTGGTTGGTTATGGAACCCAGTTAAAAAAGGATTTGACCGGGGCTGTAGCGACTGTATCATCTGCCAGACTACTTGACAGACCAGCATTCGACATTGCTCAGGCAATTGGGGGGAAAATTGCCGGTGTTAAAGTAATTGAACGTACCGGCGCTCCCGGCGGTAATGCAATGATCCGTATCCGTGGTACAAACTCAATCAACTCCAATAATGATCCTCTCTTTGTGGTTGATGGAATAGTTGGTGTTGAAAATGCTTTGAGCATATTGAACCCTAACGAAATTCAATCCATGGACGTTTTAAAAGATGCTTCATCTACAGCCATTTACGGTGCACGCGGAGCAAACGGTGTTATCATTATTACAACCAAACGTGGTATTGCAGGTAAAACACAGGTTGAATATAACAGCTATGTTACAAGAGGTGTAATGAACAGGCACTTTTTTGTTCTTAATGCCGAACAAATGATGTATGTTACGAAACAGGCATGGATGAACGTTAGTAAGTATGCCACCTCACCAAACTGGCCTGCTTGTTTTGATGCCAATATATTGACTGCTGCAGGAGTATCTCTTACCGGACAGAAAACCTATTCGGATATGACTAATCTTTTCCAACAGACTACTGCCGGAGGCTATCTTATTCCTCTGGTAGGTGCTGACGGCAATTATTATAAACCAAGGTTCGATACCAACTGGGAAACTTTGACTTTCGTTCCTTCGACTTCAACTAATCATCAGATAAACATCCGCGGTGGAACCGAGAGAGCAAAATTTGGTACATTCTTAAATTATGCTCTTGAAGACGGGTTGCTGCTAAATTCTTATTTTAAACGTTATTCTGGTAAACTCAACGGAGATGTCAAAGTAACCGACTGGTTCGATATTAGCACAAACCTGGGTGTAAATAAAAACAGTAACCGTACCAATGACGTATCATATTTTAGTGGTGGTATAGCGCGTGCAGCGGTTGAAGCATATTCAATTCTTCCTGTTAAATATCCTAATGATCCTGCAATTTATGGAGCATATGCCGACCGGTATGCCTCGAACGCAGACTTTCCTGCAGGGGAGACTCCTAATAATCCGGTTGCTATTAGTGATATGACTAAAAACATTGAAGATCGTACACAGGTTACTGGTGATATTATATTGAATTTCAAAATCACCCCTGACCTGAGCTTTAAGTCAAACTTTTCAATTGACGGCAGCTCCTATAAATTAAATAATTATGGGGGCAGGCTCATTGATTCTGGAAACCAGGGATCTGCTCGAATCTACGTTAATAATACTTTCTACTGGCAGAACGAAAATTACTTTAATTATCTAAAGGCTTTCGGGGACCATTCAATAACAGGTCTGTTAGGTATTTCCTGGTCGAGGTATCGTTGGGAAAACGACGATGCCCGTAACCAGAGATTCTTTGACGACTACTACCAATACCATAATATTTCTATTGGTACAGCGACCAGGCCTCAAGTATATAGTAGTGATGGTCAGAACTCATTAAACTCTTACTTTGCACGTGCCAACTACAGCTATAAAGGTAAATACCTCCTTACTCTGACTGGTCGTATAGATGGTTCATCAAAATTTGGAGAAAATTCCAAGTACGGGTTCTTCCCATCAGGTTCATTAGCCTGGAGGATATCGGATGAGGAATTTGCTAAAAGTATTGATGCATTATCAAATCTCAAACTTCGTTTTAGTATTGGGCAAACTGGTAACCAGGAGATTGGTAGTTATGTTACCCAGACATATATTGGGTCAGATAACATCGTTCTTGGTGGCGCTGTTCAACCAGGGCTGTTTCCAAATTCAGTAGGTAACCCTGATCTTAAATGGGAGAAGACCACTCAGTATGATGGTGGTGTCGATATAGGTCTGTTCAAAGATCGTATTTCACTTGCTATTGACTACTACTATAAGTTAACTACTGATATGCTTCTTGATGTGCCATTGCCACAATCTACAACAACAGGCAGTGTTAAGAAAAACTATGGTACCATTGAGAACAAAGGATTGGAATTGACACTTACAACTCAAAATGTTAAAGGTAAAAATTTCAACTGGTCCACCGATTTGACCTGGAGTGCAAACAAGAACAAAATCGTTAAACTGGGTCCAACCGGGGCAGATATTCTCCGTAATAGCTGGGTTGGTGGAGCCAATACAATATTAAGAGTAGGTATGCCAGTTGCAGAATTCTTCGGTCTTACCCGTCTCGGTACATACAGCACAGAGGAAGCTTCCCTGGCTGCCCGCTATGGTTTTGTACCAGGTGATGTTAAGTACCTTGATAGAAACGGTGATGGCAAGATTAGTTTCGTTGCTGACGGCGCTCCTCTTGGTAGTGCATTCCCGATCTGGGATATGGACATAAATAACAATTTTGATTTCAAAGGCTTTGACTTTAACCTTGACATAAGGTTTTCATACGGCGCTAAGAAAGAGAACAGAACAAACCACTCTTCACAAGACCGTCAGGCAATGGCAAATGGCAAAAACTCAATTCTTGATGCCTGGCGTCCCGATCATCAGAATACCGATATTGGCCAGATTCGTCCCGGAAATGGTGGAGCTTATTACCAGACCTATCCTGATACACACTGGATTGAAGATGTTTCATTCATCAGAGGTGAAGGCACAACTCTTGGTTACACCATTCCAAAATCTGTTTTTGGTGGACTTACCAAACTGAGATTATATGCTACTGCGAAGAATTTCTTTGTTCTTACCAAATATACTGGCTATGATCCCGAAGGTAGTGACAGAGATAATATGGACGATATAACTCCAGGTATGGACTTCTTCATGTATCCGCGCCCTACAACATACACATTCGGTGTTAATATTATTTTCTAAATTTTAAAATATGAAAGAAATGAAATATATATTACT
>JANYIW010000001.1 GCA_025358645.1 Bacteroidales bacterium | reverse complement strand
GTCAGTTTTTTTCATGCCATTTTGGGAACCAGAGTCATGCTCTCCATTTCAGAAAGTTTTCGAAGAGTGTCGGGAAACAGGATTCCATTGTGGAACCCTTTTATGCCACAAGGAGCCAGAATTATTAATCTGAAGAATATGGATAGTTCTGACAATCTTCGAAAGGTTGTGTATTTTCCATCATGTATAAATCGTTCAATGGGGGTATCAAAGGATCACAGAGAGGAAGTACAGCTCACGGAAAAAATTGTTCAGTTGTTGCATAAAGGAGATTATGATATTATCTATCCTGAAAATCTGAATAACCTCTGTTGTGGTATGGCATTCTCGAGTAAAGGTTACATCAGTGCAGGAGAAAAAAAATCTGATGAGTTGGAGACAGCGCTTCTTAAGGCAAGCAGGAATGGAGAATATCCTGTCCTTTGCGATATGAGTCCCTGTCTGTATACAATGAAAGAAAACATGAAGTCAAATCTTAAACTTTACGAACCAGTGGAGTTTATAATTGATTGTCTCCTACCCTATCTGACAATTACTCCAGTGGATGAGGTTATTACTGTTTTCCCTGTATGCAGCATGAAAAAGATGGAGCTGGATGGAAAACTTGTCTCCCTTGCAAAAATATGTGCGAAAGAGGTAATAATATCAGAAACAAATTGCTGTGGATTTGCCGGTGACCGTGGTTTCACCTTTCCTGAACTGAATAAGCACGGGTTAACTAATTTAAAAAATCAATTGCCTGAGATTGTGAAAAACGGATACTCAACAAGCCGGACCTGTGAGATTGGCCTGAGTCTGCATACAGGAGTATCTTATAAATCAGTAGTTTACCTTGTTGACAGGGTAAGTAGCACGAAGACAAATTTATAATATCAGGATTGCCACGTAAGTTTGTGATCTTTATCCGGAACTATCTTGTTGTGATCGAGTAGCCAGCGGATTACTTTAATGGATTTCTCCTCAGGATAATCAATCATTTTAACAAGCTCTTCTGCATCAGGATTCTTCTCACTCAGAACACTTTTTATATCTTCCAGTATAAGGTCAAATTCATATTTACTCAGGTCAAGCTCATTCCTTTCACGGCATACATCGCAGATCCCGCAACGGTCAGACTCTTCTCCAAAATAGTTTAGAAGATATACTGACCGGCAATGGCCATCAGAATCTGCATATTCTATCATTTTGTCAAGCCGTGCTTCATATTTCTCTTTCACATGAAGATAATTATCCGGTGAGATCATCAATGCTTTCCTGACCAATCGCTCTTCGGTAAAGATTACAAGCGCTGTCTTTTTCCCGGGAATATAACTAATGATTTTCAATGTTGATAATTTCACCAGGTATTGATAAACCGTGTCCCGTGTTGCAGCTGATTTACGCGAAAGAGTTTCTTCATTAACGGGTACAAATTCTACAAACATGCCTGTGTATGATCTCAGAAGAAGTTTGATAAAACCGTCGAACGATTCATTTGCTACCTGAAATTTGTATAGATCATCCCTGCTAACGATAAAATGTACCCTTGACGGATTATTTATCTCTTCAGTGAACTCCATATAACCTTCCCGCTGTAGAAACTGAAGACTGTTATAAGCTTCGATTACAGGCAACCTGTATTTTGAGACAAAATCATACATATTGAAGTCAAAAACATTGTCTTTCCCCGAACCAAGAGGCACCTGCAGATAATTACATAATGCCTCGTAAGTGTCTTTGATTTTTTCAATAGCCGGAAATTTTTTTCTGATTGTATCTATCAGCCTGCCTTTGTCAGAAGGTGAATATAAGAGAACAGCAAACGCAGGTTTCCCATCGCGTCCGACCCTGCCGCTCTCCTGAAAATAATTTTCGATTGAATCAGGTATATCCCAATGAATTACAAACCTGACTTCAGATTTGTCGATTCCCATTCCGAAGGCATTCGTTGCAACAATTACCCTGGTCTCTCCTATTGTCCACGAAGCCTGTTTCTTATCACGAAGTTCAACTGTCAGTCCGGCATGGTAGAAATCGGCGCTGATCCCATTGGTTGCCATAAGATCAGCAACCTCTTTGCATCTTTTTCTGCTTCTGACATATACTATTCCGCTACCCTTAGCTTTTTGAATGGTATTGATCAGATAAGTACCTTTATCTTCTACGTTCCGTACCAGATAAGAAATGTTTTTCCTGTCAAAACTGGTTTTGAGAACATTTTTTTCTCTGAAAGCCAGCTTATTCATAATATCATCGATGACCTGCGGGGTAGCTGATGCAGTAAGGGCCAGAAAAGGAACTTTCTCAGAAATATGATCCCGAAGGGAAGCAATCTTCAGATAAGAAGGTCTGAAATCATAACCCCATTGTGAAATGCAATGTGCTTCATCAATTGCTACCAGAGAAAGGTTAAGCCTCGACACTTTAGCCTGAAAAATCCTTGTCGAAATTCTCTCAGGTGAGACGTAAAGGAACTTATAATCTCCATAGATGCTATTCTCGAGTGCGTTATCTATCTCTTCACCCGACATTCCTGAATGTATTGCTATAGATTTTATTTCCAGGCTATTAAGACGATTTACCTGATCCTTCATAAGGGCAATCAGGGGTGTAATAACCAGACAAATTCCTTCCTGTGCAAGTGCAGGTACCTGAAATGTAAGTGACTTACCTCCACCCGTAGGCATAAGCCCAAGGGTATCTCTTCCTTCAGCAATAGATTTTATTATCTCTTCCTGCAAAGGTTTGAAAGTGGTAAATCCCCAATATTTTGTTAATATCTGTTTGTATGATTCAATATTCATTCCGGATTGCACTATATACAAATATAATAACTGTTATTCAATTTTTTATGAAGGTTAAAAGAAAGAGATGTTTTACGAGTTCTGTTTTTTTTCGTAATTTGCGCCATTAAAAACTTAAAATCTCATCTGATGTCATTTATAATAGATAAGATACTTTATGAAGGTTTAACATTTGATGATGTTCTTCTGGTTCCTTCATATTCTGAGGTACTTCCAAGGGAAGTTGATCTCAGCTCAATGTTTACAAGAAATATCCGTATCAATACACCCGTTGTCTCGGCTGCCATGGATACGGTAACTGAAGATGAACTTGCAATTGCAATTGCAAGGGAGGGTGGTATAGGTGTGATCCACAAGAATATGTCTATTGAAAAACAGGCTGCTCAGATAAAACGCGTCAAGAGAGCTGAAAACGTCATGATTTTTGATCCGATAACTATAAATCTTGATGGCACTGTGGGAGAAGCAATGAATTTAATGAGTGAGTACAGAATCGGGGGCATTCCGGTTATTGATAAAGCTGGAATTCTGAAAGGAATAGTCACAAACAGGGATCTTAGGTTTGAAAACAACCGGGCACGCAAGATAACAGAAGTAATGACAACAAGTCTGATCACAACCAATCATCAGACTAATCTGGAAGCAGCAGCCAGGATACTTCAGAAACATAAGATTGAAAAGCTGCCGATGATTGATGAATCAGGCAAGCTGGTCGGTCTGATAACTTACAAAGACATTACAAGAACCAAAGATCGTCCGAATTCATGCAAGGATGACAAAGGAAGACTCAGAGTCGCAGGTGCAGTCGGGATAGCCGCAGATACTTTGCAAAGAGTTGAGGCTTTGATAAATGCAAATGTTGATGCAATAGCGATTGATACTGCCCATGCACATTCAATTAATGTCATTAATATATTAAAGGAAATTAAAAGGAACTATCCTGCTATTGATGTGATTGCAGGCAATATTGGAACAGCAGAAGCAGCTAAGATGCTTGTAAACGAAGGTGCAGATGCAGTTAAGGTGGGTATTGGACCTGGTTCAATATGCACAACAAGGGTGATTGCAGGTGTAGGCATTCCACAACTTTCTGCAATCTATAATGTTGCAAAAGCAATAGAAGGTTCCGGAATTCCTGTAATTGCTGATGGAGGTATAAGGTATTCGGGTGATATCATTAAAGCAATTGCCGCAGGCGCCGATTCAATTATGGCAGGGTCGCTCTTCGCGGGTGTTGAAGAATCTCCAGGCGATACTATTATTTATAACGGACGTAAGTTTAAAGCATACAGAGGCATGGGATCAATTGAGGCCATGCAACAGGGTTCAAAGGATCGTTATTTCCAGGATATGGAAGATGATATACAAAAACTTGTTCCTGAAGGAATTGCGGCAAGGGTGCCATATAAAGGAACACTTGCTGAAGTAATTTATCAGATGGCAGGCGGCTTAAGAGCCGGGATGGGATACCTTGGGTCTAAAAATATTACTGCACTTAAAAGAGACGGTAAATTTGTAAGGATAACTAACTCCGGGATTATAGAAAGCCACCCTCATGATGTTTCTATTACAAGAGAGGCTCCAAATTACAGCAGAAAATCATTTGAATAACTGGTATCAGAAAATCCTGATGAAAATCAGATCATCTTATTTAATTATTATGATATATCTGTTCCCGGCAATATGCCAGGCACAGGATATGAATACTAAAATACTGATGACGGTAGATGGAAACAATATACAGGCAGGAGAATTTATCCGGATGTATAAAAAAAGTACAGAACCGGGAAAAATATTAGATGTCGATAGTTACCTGAAGCAATTTACTATTTTTAAACTTAAAGTAACCGATGCTCTGCATGAAGGTTATGATACAACCTTGTCATTCAGGAATGAGCTCAATGGCTACCGGGACCAGCTTGCACAGAATTATCTCACCGACACTCACACAGAGGAGAAACTCCTGCAGAAAGCATATCAGAGATCATTAACTGAAATAAATGCCTGGCATATCCTGATAGCATTGCCCCAGGAAGCTTCTGCTGAAGATACACTTAGAGCATGGCAGAAGGCTTCTGGTATCAGGGAAAGAATTATAAAGGGCGAACCTTTCGAAAGTGTCGCAAGAGGAACTTCCGATGATAAATCAGTTAAGATTAATGGTGGAAACCTTGGCTATTTTTCAGTGTTTCAGATGATAATGCCTTTTGAAGATGCTGCATATTCTTTGAAGAAGGGGTCTATTTCAATGCCTGTCAGGACTCCTTATGGATATCATATTATTAAAGTAGTTGACAAACGACCCTCAAAAGGCAGGATAAAAGTTGCCCATATCATGAAGGCTATTCCACCCGGAACAAATGATAATGAGGCTAAGAAGGCAGAAATACAGATAGATAGCATCTATAAATTGCTTAAGAAAGGAGCTTCTTTCGCTGAACTCGCAAAAAAATATTCAGATCATAAAGAATCTGCTATAAAAGGAGGTGAACTCGATTGGTTTGGCACAGGGGAATTTATAAGGGACTTTTCAGAAGCCGCATTTTCCGTTGCCGATACGGGTAAGTATACCGAACCTGTTCATACACTCTATGGATGGCACATTATTAAACTATTAGAAAAAAAAACACCTGGTACATTTGAAGAATCACGCTCATTCCTCGAAAGCAAAATCAACAAGTCTTACCTCAATTCGATTAGTAAAAAATCATTTGTTGAAAAATTAAAAAAAGGGTACAACTACCAGATCAATCAGGATGCCTATAAGTGGTTTCTTGATCATACCGATACGCTGATCATTCAGGGACTAAAGTCTTACGATCGTTCTTCAATGCCAGAAGGAAATATTTATTCATTTGCAAATCAACATATTACAACAATCGAATTTGCAAATTACATTGAGAAGAGAAGATTAATGGTTGTCACAAAAGACTCGTCTGTATTTATTAATCGATTAATTGAGACAAGGGTCTCTGATCATTTGATAAGCTATGAGAATTCTATTCTTGAAAAAAAATATCCCGAATTCCGGTATCTCATGAATGAATTCCACGATGGCATGCTTCTTTTTGAGATATCAGGAAAAAAAGTGTGGAACAGGATTAGTAATGATTCATCGGGAATTCACCGTTATTATGAAGAGCATAAAAACGACTGGTTGTCACGGAGAGGAATTGAGGCAAAGATTTATACGCTTAAGTCTCCTGATGGAGAAAAATTATTATCAGCTGCATTCATTAAATATTCCCGGAAACCTGCCTTTGATAATCTTCTTCTCAAAAAATTCAACAGAACAAATGATACTTTACTTTATATTAATGAAGGTACATGGTTTAAAGGTGATAATCAGGAAATAGATAAAATTGATTGGAATAATGGCTCTCATTCTTTTTTCAGGGATGGTTTTCCCTCAATAATTATTATTAAAAGAGTTTTGGAGCCGTCGCCTTTGAAATTTGAAGATGTTCAGGGAGAAGTGATGACCGGATACCAGGAATTCCTTGAGAATGAATGGATAGAACAATTAAATAAAAAATATAACGTTAAGGTTGATAATTTGTTACTCGGGGAGATAAAGAAGAAATTGAATAATGAATAAAACCATAATCATTTTAATAACACTTTTGCTTTTAGCTGGCTGTAAAAACGGGCACAATCAGCCAAAAAGAGTTATTGTTGCCTCAGTTGGCAAAAATATTCTTTATTACGATGAAATGCCAAAGCTTGTTCAACATGAAATAAATGAATCTGACTCCGCAGCTCTATTTCAGAATTATATTAACAAATGGGCCAAGAGACAACTTTTATTGCAGAAAGCTGAAGATAATCTGACTCTGGCATTAAAAGATGAAATAGATAAACAACTCGAGGAAACCAGGTCGAATCTGGTAATCTATCAGTACCAGCGTCAAATGATACTCGAAAAGCTGGATACTGTTTTGACTGATGCAGAACTTGAGAATTATTATGCAACCAACGAAGTAAGTTTTGTTCTGACCTCAAATATTGTTAAAGCTCTTTTCATAAAATTACCGCTTGAAACACCTGATATCAACAAAATTAGATTACTTGCACGTTCAAATGATCAGAAGGATCTTCAGCAACTGGAAAGCTACTGTTATCAGTTTGCTGAAAAATTTGATGATTTCAACGAAGAATGGGTTCCAATGAACAGACTTTCAGTCGAATTACCGCAAAATATTGAAAAAGAGGAAAATTTCCTTAAAAGAAACACTTTTTTTGAAACAAGTGATTCTACTTCACTATATCTTGTCTCAATACGGGATTACAGATTAAGATCATCCCTGTCGCCCTTTGATTATGTTAAAGATGATATAAAGAGGATTATTTGGAATACCAGGAGATTCGAATTTATTCAATCACTTGAGAATGGAATTTATAATGAAGCGCTTAAAGAAAATAGTTTTAAGATATATTGAATGAATAAATGTCCCTAATATTTAACCCCCTTTCTTATTTCCCCCAAGGGGGAAATGATCACCTTCCCCCTTGGGGGAAGGATGGGAAGGGGGTTTAAAAAACATGACACACTTAGGCTGTTAATTCAAATGCAATGACTAAATCGATTATATAATGATGAAAAGAAAATTGAAATTTTGCCTGACGCTGATATGTTTGTTTCTCCCAGGAGTATTTATCGCTAATTCTCAGGTACTTGTTGAGTCAGTGGCTGCTATTGTCGGGAATGAGGTTATCTATCTTTCGGACATGGAAAATGCTATCTCAGATCTTAGAAGAAACGGGAACAAAACTCCTGTCGATCAACTAAAATGCAGTGTGTTTCAGGAGTTGCTTGTCTCAAAACTTTTCATGGACCAGGCCAGGATAGATAGTATCAAGGTTACAGATGATGCGGTTGAAGGTGATCTGAATATGAGGATGAATGACGCTATCAGGACAGCTGGAAGCGAAGAAGCCCTCGTTGCATATTTTAAGAAGAGTATGCTCGAAATCAAAAGGGATATAAAGAAAACTCTTTTGGAACAGCAAGTTGTTGGGGAAGTCCAGAGCAAGATTTCCAAGAATCTTACAATTACACCCGTCGCTTTAAAAAAGTTTTATAATTCGATCCCCAAGGATAGTCTCCCGGTTGTTCCTGCAAAATATGAGTTAAGTATTATTCAGATTGACCCGCCCGATAACGAAGATAACAAAGCTGAAGCCCGTCAGAAACTTCTGGACATCCGAAGTCAGATTCTTGCCGGCAAGAGTTTTAATGTTCTGGCAATAATGTACTCTGAAGATACAGAATCGGCAAAAACCGGGGGAGAAATCGGATTCCGGGTAAGAGGTGAACTTGAGAAACCTTATGCAGATGCCGCATTCAGTCTTACAAAAAATACTGTCTCCAAAATTGTAGAATCAAAATATGGTTTCCATATTATTCAACTTATCGACCGTAAAGGCGACCTGGTCAATACCCGACATATACTTATCAGACCTAAAGTTAAACCCCAACAGTCAAAAACAGCTATGTCAAAACTAGACAGTCTGGCGAATCTGATAAGAATAGACAGCATCAAGTTCGAAAAAGCTGCATTGCGTTTTTCAACCCACAAAGACAGTAGGATTAATGGGGGTAAATTAGTGAGTACAAATCCTTCATCCAGGATCACATGGTTCACTCTTGAAGAATTGAACCATGAGATGTATATAAAAGTAAGGGAAATGAAGGTGGGTGAAATTTCCGATCCGTTTAAAACAACTGATGAAAATAACAATGAAGTTTTCAGAATTGTTAAGCTTGATAACATCCTTCCTGCCCACTCGGCAAACCTGAAAGATGACTATCAGAAACTGTATGATGCTGCTTTGGTAAAGGAACGGGCTCAGGTTTTTGACAGGTGGGTTATAAACAAAATCAGTGTCACGTATATAAAAATAAGCGAGGAATTCAAAGGTTGTGACTTTTTGCAAAAAGGATGGCTGAAATAAAATTATTCAACGCTCATTTCACTCTGCCTGAACTCAGACATATATTGTATGTTTTGCTACTGCTGTTTATTCCATCAAAGGCTGATGGACAGGGAGCATCCGCTTCTAAAAAAGATTCAAAAAAAATTGAAATCCTCAATGCAGATATCTATGAAATAAATGATAATATAGATAGGGATCTTAACCGTCTTCTAGGAAATATTAAAATAAAAGATAAAGATGTCCTGATGTTTTGTGACAGTGCTTATTATTACAAAACTAAGAACCAGGTAAGAGCTTTCAGCAAAGTTCACATCATACAGGGTGATACTTTAAATCTTTATGGCAATTATCTTTTTTACGATGGAACAACGGGGAATGCATTCGTAAAAGGTAAAGTTGAACTTATTGATAAGGATACCCACCTGTACACCGATTCACTTAATTACGATGTGGCAAACAGAATTGCGCGGTACAACGACAGAGGCAGGATTATAAACGATAAAAACACTCTTACAAGCATTGTCGGTGTATATAAGGTGAAAGATAATCTGTTTCATTTTAAGGATAGCGTAAAAATAGTAAATCCTGATTACGTAATGACTGCCGATACAATGGATTATAATACCGTATCCAAAATTGCATATTTTACCGGTCCTACTGAATTAAAAGGCGATAGCTTAGATCTTTATTGTGAGAAAGGATGGTACGACACTAAAAAAAAGGTTACTTCAGTCTGGAAAAACGCCGTGATAGACAATCGGAAGCAGATCATTCACGGAGATTCCCTGTTTTTTAATGATAGTACAGGATATGGTGAATCATTCAGGAACGTGGTCATTGAAGACACTGTAAATCATATTGCGATTGAGGGTAATTATGCCTGGTATTATAAACAACCTGAAAAATTTTTAGTTACTGACAGGGCAGTGTTCATTCAAATTTCAAAACAAGACTCATTGTTCGTGCATGCAGATACTATCAGTGCAATTACAGTGGCTGATACATCACTGAAAGGTTACAGGCTCATGAGGGCGTATCATGGTTGCCGCATATTCAGAAAAGATCTTCAGGCAAAATGTGATTCTCTCTCTTATTCTTTTCAGGATTCCGTGATAAGACTCTATACCTCCCCGGTGATCTGGTCGGAAGAAAACCAGCTTACCTCCGACTCAATGGCAGTATTTACAAAAAACCAACAGACTGATCGTTTGGAATTATATAATGCTGCTTTCATTGCAAGCCAGGTGGATACGATAAGATTTAACCAGATAAAAGGCCGGTCACTTACCGGGTATTTCAAAAACAATGAACTGTATAAGATAAATATTAAAGGTAATGGGGAATCACTTTATTATCTGCTTGATGGAGAATTTGTCACAGGGAAGAACCAGTCGAAATGCGCAAATATTGAAGTTCTGATTGAGAAGGGGAAAGTATCAGAGATTTATGAGCATGACAATCCCGAAGGCTTTATTGACCCGCCTCTTCCGGCCAACCCCGTAAGGCTTGAAGGATTTAAATGGTTCGATAATCTGAGACCCAGGAAAAAGCAAGACATTTTTAACAATTAAAAAAGAGGCTGATAAAATGAGAATCAGCCTCTTTTCTAGTATTCATCTTCATTAAAAAAGAAGTCGTCCTTACTGGGATAATCTGGCCAGATATCTTCGATACTTTCGTAAATATCACCTTCATCCTCAATCTCCTGCAGATTTTCTATAACTTCCATTGGGGCACCCGATCTGATGGCGAAATCAATAAGCTCATCCTTAGTGGCAGGCCATGGAGCATCCTCAAGTTTTGATGCTAATTCAAGTGTCCAATACATATTTTCCTGATTAAGTTAAGCTTTAAACAAAGTTTGCAAATATATATAATATTTTACTTAAAAAACAATACCATTTTAAGTTTTTTAACATTTCAAACTGTCCACTTAATCTCTTCAATATCAAGCTCTAAGGCTAATTTTCTAGACAATACGAACAGAAAATCTGAAAGACGGTTAAGAAATTTATTCACAATTTCAGGCGATTCTTCAGTTTTATTTAGCCTTGAAATTGCCCTTTCTGCCCTGCGGCATACACATCGGGCTATATGACAATGTGATACGATTATATTTCCTCCCGGAAGAATGAAATTTTTCAATTTAGGAAGTGTTTCTTCCATCATGTCAATTTCTTTTTCAATAACTGATATGCAGTCAGTATCAGGCAATATCCTTCTACTATCAGAATTTTGGCTGTCATAAGCAAGTGCAGCAGCACATTTCATAAGTTGGTTCTGTATATAAATCAGCAGCTCTTTGCGGTTTTGATTTTCTTTGTAATCCCTTAAGAGACCAATCCAGGCAATAAGCTCATCAACTGAACCATACGATTCAACACGTACTGAATGTTTTGGAACCCTCCTGCCTCCCGACAATGAAGTTGACCCATCGTCGCCTGTAAGGGTGTAGATCTTCATAATAAAGTAAAAAGTAAAATTACAATCCACCTTCGCTACCACCTTAACTTAGATAATATGGTTAAAAAAAGCTTCGGTGGACGAAGAAAGACAAAAGTGAAAACAGGAAATAATATAATCCGGAAAAATTACTTTAAGCCTTTTTATAGTTTTCGTTCCTATAGTCCTGAGCAATCTCCCCATCAAATAACCTTATTATTCGGGCAGCATGTTTGGCTATATCCTCTTCGTGTGTAACAACAATTACGGTATTCCCTTTTCTATGGATTTCATCCAGCAACCCCATAATATCGATCGAAGTTTTGCTATCGAGGTTACCTGTGGGCTCATCCGCAAGTATAATTGACGGTTTGTTTACAAGGGCGCGTGCAATTGCAACGCGCTGACGTTGCCCTCCTGACAATTCATTTGGCTTATGAGTCATCCTGTCTCCCAGGCCTACCTGTTCAAGGGTTTCAACTGCAACCTTTTCCCTGTCAAGTTTAGGTATCCCGGCGTATATTAATGGCAAAGTAACATTTTCAAGTGCAGAATATCTTGGAAGCAGGTTAAATGTCTGAAAAACAAATCCAATCTCCTTATTCCGTATTTCTGCCAGATAATCATCTTCCATTTTACTCACATCAGTACCATTAAGAATGTAACTTCCGCTCGATGGAGTATCCAGACATCCAAGAAGGTTCATCAGAGTAGATTTCCCTGAACCCGATGGTCCCATAATTGCCACGTATTCATTTCTCTCAATATTTATGCTTACGGAACGTAAAGCTCGCACTATAACTGATCCTACCTGATAATTCTTAACAATGTCGTGAATCTCAATTACTTTCTCCATACGATTTAATTTTGAATTTCCGAAATTAGATTAAATATGTCAAATAATAAATTTTAAATACTTAATTTTTATTAATATCTGATTATATAGTCATTATGATTTATTCCCTCCCTGAAAAATAGAATTCCCATCCTGAATATATCAATACTGACAGAGACCTTCTTATGAAATTTAATTTCGTTCCATGCGTCTGCCATCTCTCTTGAATAGTTTATATCATCGATTATAATAACTGTTTTGCTATCAGAGAGTTCAGCCATTTCGTTGAAATATTTCAATACCGGCTCTTTCCGGTGATTCCCGTCAATGAAGACCATTCCCGGCCTAACGCCTTTAATTGCATAATCAGGAAGAATATTATCAAATGCACCTACTAAGGCTGTAATATTTTTAAGACCAGCTTCAATGAAATTTTGTTTTGCAATTTCTGCAATTTCAGGACAACCCTCTATTGTAGAAACTGTTATATCATCTCTGGATGCAGCCATGTACATGGTACTTATTCCAAAAGAAGTTCCCAACTCAATTATAAGTGGTTTGCCGAATTCAGCAGCCAGATTTGACAATAGTACGCCATATTTCAATGGAACCGATGACCTTCTTGCTAAATCTGACACTTTTTTAAGGTTTGTTTTCAATAATTCTGATCGTGAACCAAGATCCTTAACAAAGATAGTTCGCTTGTCAGCGACCAATTTCATTCGGGCTTGTTCAACGGTAAAGACAATATCAGGATCAATTTTATTCCTGAATACCCTTGACACAAGATCAAAAACAAATGGACTATGAATACCATGTCCACGCCTGTGGTGCGATAGTAGAATGTATTTCAGATATTTGACTATTCGGAAAAAAATCATCTTGTTAATAAAAATATAATTAGGACAGCTTTTCAAAAATACGTATTTTCGGATAATGATTTGCTTATAATATTTGAATCGGTTTTCGCTGATACTATTATATGCTTTTGGTTTTGATTGACCCCCTTCCCAACCTTCCCCCAAGGGGGAAGGAGCTAAACATTTCCCCTTTGGGGGAAATAAGAAAGGGGGTAAAAAGATAAAAATATTCAGAAGTGGATGATTAAGAAATATATTTATTTTTATTAATGTTTAAACCGGAGTTTCTTGATACCGACATTACCTATTTACAGGGAGTCGGCCCCAAAAGGGCGGAATTGCTTAATAAAGAGTTGAGTATTTTTACATTCCGTGATCTGCTGTATTATTTTCCATACAAATATATTGACAGAACCAGGTTTTATAAGATTACTGAACTTGATCCTGACCTTCCATTTGTTCAGATAAGAGGTACTATTAAAGGTTATTCTACAGAAGGACATGGCACAGCAAAACGGCTTGTTGCTGATTTTCAGGATGATACCGGAACATTGAAACTCGTATGGTTCAAAGGAGGAAAATGGATCACCGGAAGCTTTAGTCCGGGAGTTGAATTCATTGTGTTCGGAAAACCAAGTGTCTTCAACGGAATCATTAATATAGTCCATCCTGAAATTGAAGCTGCTGATAAGATGGCAGAGAGACTTAATTCGGCTCTTCAGGCTCAATATAGTACCACCGAGAAGCTTAAAAATCAGTTTGTTTCATCAAAGACAATTAGCAAGCTGATAGGCAATATGCTGAAACAGATTAAGATAAGATTGCCTGAATCACTGCCTTTGTATCTTGTTTCCCGTTATAAACTCATGGAAATTCATGAGGCGCTTCATAAGATTCATTTCCCGGCTAATCCTGATGAACTTGAAAAGGCGAGATACCGGCTGAAATTCGAAGAACTGTTTTATATTCAGCTTAACCTGTTAAGATATAAAACAAACCGGAACATTAAATTGAGTGGATTTGTGTTTTCAAGTGTTGGCGATAATTTTAATAATTTCTATTATAACAACTTACCATTTACTCTTACAGATGCGCAGAAAAGAGTAGTGAAAGAAATCAGAAAAGATCTTGGTTCAGGAAAACAAATGAACCGTTTGCTTCAGGGAGATGTTGGCAGCGGGAAAACCCTGGTAGCTTTGATGAGTATGCTTATTGCCATCGACAATGGGTATCAGGCATGTATTATGGCTCCCACCGAAATCCTTGCAAACCAGCATTACCAGACTATAGTTAAATTACTTGAGGGAATTGATATTAAAATTCGTCTGCTTACGGGTTCCTCAAAGAAGTCCTCCCGTAAATCAATATCGGAATCACTGCTGGACAGTTCGCTGAATATACTGATCGGAACCCACGCCCTTCTTGAAGAAAATGTTCAGTTTGCCAACCTCGGACTGGTAATTATCGATGAACAACATCGTTTCGGAGTTGCCCAACGGGCAAGACTATGGCAGAAAAACCTCAACCCTCCTCATATACTTGTCATGACTGCAACTCCCATTCCCAGAACTCTTGCTATGACTCTTTACGGAGACCTGGATGTTTCGGTAATTGATGAATTACCTCCAGGCAGGGTTCCGATAAAAACAATGCATTTTACTGATTCAGAAAGGAATAAGGTCTTTGGTTTTATACGGAACCAGATTGCAGAGCATCGTCAGGTTTATATTGTATATCCATTGATAAAAGAATCTGAAACAATGGATTATAAAGATCTTGAGGATGGATGGGATACCATTTCAAGAGTCTTCCCTGCTCCTCTTTACTGTATTAGCATTGTCCATGGAAAAATGACACCGGCTAATAAGGAGATGTCTATGAAACTCTTCAAGGACGGAGTAGCTCATATACTTATTGCTACAACAGTTATTGAAGTTGGCGTAGACATTCCTAATGCGACTGTAATGATAATTGAAAGTGCAGAACGATTTGGCCTTTCTCAGTTGCACCAGTTAAGGGGGCGCGTTGGCAGAGGCGCCGACCAGTCATATTGCATCCTGATGAGTTCAGATAAACTTTCAAGAGAAGCTGCAAAACGAATTGAGGTAATGATCAGAACTAATGATGGTTTTGAAATTGCAGAGACTGATCTTCAGCTAAGAGGTCCGGGCGATATTGAAGGTACACTTCAAAGCGGTATCCCATTTGACCTGAAGATTGCCGACCTTGTTAAAGACGTACAATTAATTGAATATGTAAGACATATTGCAGAAGATATCCTTAACCTCGATCCTTTGCTTGAAAATAGCCAGAACCTGATTTTCATATCCGAGTTAAAAAGGCTTTTCAGTCAGAGGCAGTCATGGAGTAATATCAGCTAAAAAAATGACACTTACAGATTATTACGAAATACTTGGTCTCCCAACAAACTCAACAATTGATGAGATAAAGAAGGCTTACAGGAAAAAAGCCCGCCTTTACCATCCTGATGTCAATCCTGCCCCTGATGCCAAAGACCTTTTTATAAGTATAACCGAAGCTTATGAGTTTTTAATTGCGAATCACGAAAAGATTAAATCTGACGATCAGGTGTACCAGGAAGCAATGGAAGACTGGAGAAAATACCGGCAGGACAGGTCCCGGAAAAGAGCTACTGCTTATGCCCGGACATCTTATGTTAACTTTAAAAACACAAAATTTTACAAAACAACAAGAATCTTAGATGGGACAACAATAATTGCCAGTTTTGTAGTTTCTATTATAGTTCTGATTTATACTGTTTACGGATATATATTCAGGCTGAACCATCCGATTCCCGGACTTGAACAACCATCTGTATTTACTTTCATAATACTACTTTTGCCCGGTATGATCTTTTTTGTTGTCTCCTTTATTTATCTCAGGGCCTTTCAGGAGACTTCCAAAAAGCGGAACAGGAAATCATAAGGATCACTTAAGTTTGATAAAATTAAATTTTACATCAAGTATTGAAGCAAAGTACTCTCCCCTTTCCAGAATATCATCGTCACCATCTTCATAATACCAGTTGAATATGAATTTCTTATGCTTTAAAGTGACATAGGTGATCTTCTGTAAAATATGTATAAATACTTTGGCGCTGGCGCTGTTGAAATATTCAAGATTCATATCCACACAAGTAATATCGGCGGGTACTGTTATGTATTCGCTAATCCAATCTTCTATAGGCTCAAAAAAATCAGTTGCATTTTCATGAATTGACCGGCCCTTAATACGAAATATCCCTTCCG
Organism: Bacteroidales bacterium; assembly: GCA_025358645.1. Lineage (GTDB taxonomy): Bacteria > Bacteroidota > Bacteroidia > Bacteroidales > VadinHA17 > LD21. Next base: position 22,539 of record JANYIW010000001.1, on the reverse strand, counting down.
GATTTAAAATTATTTCAGGTGTATTCTTTGTTGGCGAAATCCGCAACTCCTCCATCTCATATTATTTGTCTCAAAATTACGAAAAAAAATTAAGAAAATTATTAATACCTGGCCAGGGGAGTAATATCATGACCTGAAAATTCACCTCTCAGATATTTATAGTACCCTGTGATACCGATCATTGCAGCATTATCTGTAGTAAATCTTAATTCAGGGATAAACAGATTCCAGTTTCTCTTTTCAGCCTCTTTCTGCATCTCAATCCTTAAGCCGGAATTCGCTGAAACGCCACCTGCTATACCAATCTCGCTTATTCCTGTCAGCAGAGAGGCTTTTACCACTTTATCTATAAGAATACTGATTATTGTATGCTGAAGAGAAGCGCACAAATCTGCCTTGTTATTTTCTATAAAACCGGGGTCTTCTTTTAACCTGTCGCGCAGGAAATAGAGAAAGCTTGTCTTTAATCCGCTAAAGCTGAAATCCAGATTTTTAACGCGAGGTTTTGAGAACCTGAAAGCATTTATATTTCCTTCAAGGGCCAGTTTATCAATCTGAGGGCCCGCAGGATATGTAAAACCCATAACTTTCCCGCATTTATCAAAAGCCTCACCTGCAGCATCATCAATTGTATTCCCGATAACCTCCATTTCAAGTTGACTTTTCAAAATGATAATCCGTGTATGTCCCCCTGAGACAAGCAGGCATAAGAAAGGGAAAGAGGGCAACCGGTTTTTTTTATCTTTATCAAGAATAAAATGGGCAAGAACATGTGCCTGGAGATGGTTCACTTCTATTAAAGGAATATCTTGAGATAGCGCAAATCCTTTAGCAAATGAAGTTCCTACCAGCAGCGAACCCATAAGTCCGGGTCCTCGTGTAAAAGCAACAGCATCAATATCTTCTGCATTTATACCTGCTTTTATCAAAGCCTGATGTGTTACGGGTACTATGTTGACCTGATGAGCCCTGGATGCGAGTTCAGGAACTACACCGCCATACAGCATATGAATATCCTGGTTAGCAATAAGATTCGAAAGGACATAACCATCCCGGATGATTGCAACTGAAGTATCGTCGCATGATGATTCTATTGCTAAGATTGTAACTGCCATCTATACTTTGTTTTTCGATATATTTCAGGTAATTTTGATTCTTGATTTTTCAACTCGTTTCAATGCTCAAAAATATTAAAAAATCACTTAAGTATTTTATTATAGTTTTCGGGGTTATTATATTGCTGCCAACCGTGCTTTATCTTTTATTGCAGACTGCAAAAGTACAGACCTTTCTTATAAAAAGGATAACAAATCACTTTTCAAGTGAAATCAAATCTACAATATCATTTGGCTCAATAAAGTACAAATTCTTTAATAGCTTATCTATCAATGACGTGATCATTAAAGACCAAAATAATGATACTCTCATATATTCTAAGCAGATTACGGTCGGAATCAGGAGCATTGATATTAGAAATAAATCATTCAGGTTAGGAAAAGTAAGTATTATAAAGCCTGTTATTGCACTTATTACTGACTCCGCGGGACTTATGAATCTTACCTGGTATCTCAACCTTATTAAATCACCATCTGACACTACAAAGAAAGCCGGCAGTAGATTTGCAATTGATCAGATTGATATCAGTAATGCCAGATTTTCTCTTATCAACCGGAGTGGTATCAAAGGGAATACCAAAATTGACTTTAATAATCTGAACTTGTCAGACCTGAATGGGACCATTGAAGACTTTAAAACACTGAATGATACAACTACTTTCAACATCTTAAATCTGGGATTTAAAGAATCATGTGGATTTAAAGTGAGAAAGATGAGCAGCTCGGTAATCATAGCGAAGCAGAACATTATTCTGAGTTCGGCCTTCATCAGTTGTGACAGCAGTATTTTTAATATATCAAAATTTGGACTGATTGCTGATTCGGCGAACTCATTTAAAAATTTTACTGAAAAGGTAAAACTTGATCTTCGGCTCGATAAATCACTTATAAGTTCAAGTGACGTGCAATATTTTATTCCTTTTGCAGATAGTTTAAATGCATCCATCTGGTTATCAGGTAAGATTCTGGGCACAATCTCGGAACTCAGAGGGCGCAATATTAAACTTTCATACAGGAATTTTACCTCACTTGATTGTGACTTTGATTTTTCCGGACTCCCGAATATAGAAAGCGCATTCATATATATAGGGGTAAACAGTCTTAGGACCAACGCAAAGGATCTCATGAAGATTAAATTGCCAGGGAAAGGATTTCTAATTATACCTGAAGCAATTAAAAAGCTGGGGAACATCTCTTTTAATGGGAGTTTTACCGGGTTTACAACAGATTTTGTAACCTATGGTGAAATCAGAACCATTGAGGGGAACATCAGGACTGACATATCGCTCAGGCCCGAAGAAGCAGACAGATACAGAATAAAAGGTCTTCTGACGGGAAGTGATATAAACCTTGGGGAACTGACCGGTAAATCTGAACTCTTAGGTCATGTCAGCATGAAAGCAAATGTTGATGGATATGCCTATTCTTTAAAAAGATTCGCCGCATCTCTCACAGGTAAAATAGATAGCATTGAATTTAACAGGTATACATACCGTAACATAGCCCTTAATGGCTCTTTTACAGAAAAGACCTGGGATGGAAGCATAAATATTGACGATAAAAATATTAAGTTGGACCTTCTTGGTTTACTTAATTTTAATAATAAGCTGCCGGAATTTGATTTTACTCTGAACATTGCTGATGCAAATCTGTATAAGTTGAATTTTGATAAGCTTGATACTTCTTCTACCGTCACAATGTTACTGACATCTAACTTTAAAGGGAATAGTATTGATAACATTGACGGCGAGATAAAACTACTTAATTCAAAGTTCAGAAAATATGGTAAGAATCTGGAACTCTCTGACTTTTCAATAAGAACTTATAAGGAAAACAACAAACCGGTTTTAAGTCTGCGAACAGATTTTGTAGATGCAGATATAAGGGGTTATTATAATTTTGCCACACTTGTTAGTCACATAAAGAATACTCTTGTAACTCTGATGCCTTCTCAGTTTCATTTCAGCAGTATAAAAAATGACCTCAAAAAAAATCTGTTCACTTTTGAAGTAAATTTTAAGAATACAGATAAGATCAATAATTTTTTCAGGACAGGAATATTGATCTCTGATAAAAGTTATATAAAGGGAATTATTTCTGCCGACAGTATAATAAAAATTGAAGGAAAGGCAAATATGCTAACAGTTAAAAATATCGTTTTCAAAGATTTTACTTTTGACGCCAGAGTTTCAGGTTCTGAATTAACTCTGGGGGTGAATAGTACATCTTTAAACCTTCTGAGTCAATCTGAACTTAAAAACTTTTCTATCGGGCTTAAGACAAAACCTGACAATTTCACTTTTACAATAAATTGGGATAATAAAGACAAAATCCTCAACCAGGGTAATTTCATAGCAAGGGGTATGATCGCCAAAAATACCAATGGAAAATCTAATACTATTCTTAAAATTGAGATCGATTCCACTAATATTTATTCTGAAAATAATCTTTGGAAATTAAGCAATTCATCAATTCTGATCGATTCAAATGCAATAAATATTAATAAGTTAAATATCACGAGTAATAACCGGAACTACCTTGTTGATGGTTCTATTTCTGAAAACCCTTCAGATACGCTGCATATCGAGTTCAAGGGAATAGATATAGCGCCTTTGAATAATTTGTTAAATGGGAAAAAGAACAAAGATCCGAATATGGTTCCTCTTGATTTTAAGGGTCAGCTCTACGGAAAAATCCTTCTTACAAATGTTTATAAGAATTTATTACTTGCCGGAAATATAGTAATTAATAATTTCTCTCTGCTTGGCAGCGAGTTTGGAAATATTTCAATTAATTCGGTTTTAGACAATTCAAAAAAAATTGTCAATATTAAAGCCAGTAATAATCTCAATTCCGTAAAAATGTTTGATGTTTCAGGATTCTATGATCCGGCTCTGAAAAAGATAGACCTTATAGCAAGAGTTACGAAATTACCCATAGGTTTTCTTAATCCATTACTAAAAACATTCGCTTCTGAAATAAGTGGGTTTGCTTCGGGTAAGGTATATTTATCCGGGGAAGATGGCAACCTGGTGCTTACAGGAGCAGTTCTGGCTGAGAAGGCAACTATGAAAATTAATTACCTTCAGACAAAATACTCTATTACCGATACAGTCAGATTCGATAAAAAAGGGTTTGAATTTAATAATATCAGGATAACAGACATAAAAGGCAACACGGCAACTCTGTCAGGATCAGTTAATCATACGAACTTCCTTGATTACTCTGCCGACCTTATAATTAATATTAATTCAAGTAGTTTCCAGGTATTGAATACACAGCCAAAGGACAATCCGTTATTTTTTGGCACAGCTTATGTGTCGGGAGTTGCAAAAATAAAAAGTGATCAGAATTCACTCTCATTTGATATTATAGCCAAAACAGGGAAAAATTCAAAGCTTTCTATACCAATGAGTAAAGGTCTGTCAGTATCTGAATATTCTTACATCGCCTTTGAAGATTCAAGCAAGAATAAAAAATTAAAACAAAGTGATAGTACACTGAAGGCAACCGCTCCCGTGAAACAATTAGGAATGGACTTAAAAATGAATCTGGAAGTTACACCAGATGCTGAAATTCAAATTATTTTTGATTCTAAGGTAGGCGATGTTATGAAGGGTCACGGATCAAGCCCCAATCTCAATGTAAGTCTGAATAAAAAAGGTGATTTCGGAATATATGGTGACTATACTATTGATGACGGGGACTATACCTTCACACTCGGCAACATATTAAATAAGACCTTTAGCGTGGAAAGCGGCGGGAAGATAATGTTCAATGGAAATATTAGGGATGCAGAAATTGAATTGAAGGCCAACTATTTAAACTTAAGAACCTCGCTATCGCCTATTCTTGGGGAGCAATACTCTGAAAGAGTACGTGTTGAACCTCAGATGAATCTGTCAGGTAAACTTTTTAATCCGCTTGTAGGATTTGATATTTATCTTCCGGATGCTGATGAACAGACCAGAACATACCTGCGAAATTCAATTTCAACGGAAGAAGAATTGACCCGGCAAGTCTTTTCCCTTTTGTTAATGAACAGTTTTATTTCAATGGGCGCTTCTTCAACTTCACTAACATCACCTGCTTCACCTTCATCAACAACCACGATAAATTCAAGTAACTCAAGCGGCTCATCGGCTATGGCATCTACAACTTTTGAAATGGTCTCAAACCAGATCAGCAACTGGTTATCACAAATCTCTAAAGACGTAGACATTGGATTAAACATAAGGCCTGGCTACAATGCAATTAGCCCTCAAGAGGCCCAGCTTGCCCTTTCAACCCAGCTTTTAAACAATAAAATAGTGCTTAATGGCAATTTTGACGTCAGGGGAAGTGGCTATACAACAAATAATACTAATCAGATGACCGGCGATTTTGATGCAGAACTAAAACTTACTGAAAGACTGCGATTAAAAGTATTCAACCGTTTTAATGATACCTATGCTACAGGACTTACCCCCTATACTCAGGGTGTCGGAATCTTCTACAAACAAGATTTTAACAGGTTTTCTGATTTATTCCGGAAAAAAACCAAACCCGATATGAAAAAAGAGGATGAAACAAAAATAAAAAAGAAATAATCCGAATATTTCCGCTCCTTTCAGATATCCTTAGTTAATAAATTTATCATCATTGTTATTAATCCGGCATAATAGAACACCATATCATTTCGTTTATGTATAACTTCGCGTAATATTCAACTCTTTTTAAGAGTGAGGATATATTGGAATTGCTCTAATTTATTGAACTATTAAATTATTAAAAGATAATAATTGCAACCTAAACTAAATATTGAGCTGCGTAATTCTGCAGGCGGAAGAAAAAAAGGATTACTGGGTACAACATTAATACATTTAATGTTGTTTGGTATGCTCATTCTGGTGGGCTTTTCAACCCCTGTTCCTCCTCCTGAAACTGAAGAGGGCATTCTTGTAAATTTCGGGACAGGTGAGACGGGTATAGGTGAAATTGAACCTTCTCCGCCAGCATACAAGGAAGAGAGTTCCGCTCCGGCAATCAAAGAAGTAAAATCGCCCCCAGCCTCTTCTCCTAAACCCTCCATAAAAACTAAAGAGGAACCACTTCTGACTCAAAATACTGAGGAAGCGCCAGCAGTTAAAAAAGCAGACCCCGAAGCTGTGAAAAAAAAGCTTGAGAAGATTGAAGCAAACAAAAAGATAAAAGAACAGTTGGAAGCTGAAAGAATTGTTAAAAGACAGGAAGAAGCTGAAAAGAAGAAAATTGAAGCAGAACAGCAGCGTGAATCAGATATCAAGAATCGCACAAAAAATGCTCTTGCAAATTCGAAGAACAGGGGAACCAATTCTACAGGAGAAGGTATTGCCGGCGGGCCTGGTAACCAGGGTGATCCTAACGGATCTATTAATTCCAAAGTCCGCGGTGTGGGTAGCGGACTTGGAGATAAAGGTACCGGCACTGGCGATAAGGGTATATCATATAGTCTTCAGGGTCGTGGGTTTCAAGCGCTTCCGCCACCCAAATACGATTATCAGGGAGAAGGACGCGTAGTAGTTGAGGTAAGCGTCGACAGGGCAGGGAAAGTCGTTCAGGCAACCCCCGGTAAACAAGGATCAACCACAATAGACGATTATTTATTCAGAGTAGCTAAGGAAGCTGCCCTTGGGGCCAGATTCGAAGTTAAACAAGATGCCCCTGCAATTCAAAAGGGAACAATCACATACAATTTTAAATTGAAATAATGATAGTAGGGATGAGTCGCGACACATCCCTACACTATCATTTATATTATTGTCTCTCTAATAATTCGTCAATTGCAACTTTAAGGTTATCAATGAGATTACTATCTTTAATAACATAATCATCAATACCTTTCCGTGCAAGTTCAAGAACAATCTCCCCTTTTTCCTGCCCTGATAACATTATAACAGGAGTTTCAGGTTTTAACTCTTTTATCTTATCGAATACTTCCATTCCATTCATTACTTTATGGTCGTTATTGACAAAATAGTAGTCGAGTATTATGAGATCAGGATTCATATTTAATGCACTTATACATTCTTCACCATAGCCGAAGGCCTCAAGATGGTAACCTTCAGATGTAAATCTTTTAACAACCAACATACTTATAAATGGATCGTCGTCGACAATAAAAATAAGTTTCTGAGCATTCATCGATGAATGGGGCATAATAGATATATGCAAAGTTAGAATAAAAATCTATAACAGATAATTTTAATATAATGGGCCTGCCTGTTTAAATTACATTGAAAAGAGTGGAAAGGATTTCATCATTTTAACAACTTTCTCTCCTACCCTGGCTATAACTGATTCATTTTCAATATTTGAAATAACCTCATCAATCAGCTCAACAATTAACCCCATATCTTCTTCCTTAAGGCCTCTTGTAGTGACAGCCGGAGTTCCTACTCTTAACCCTGAGGTCAGGAATGGTGAACGGCTGTCGAAAGGCACCATATTTTTATTTACTGTGATATGTGAGAGCACAAGGGTGTTTTCAACCTTCTTGCCGGATAATTCAGGAAATTTGGTCCTCAGATCAATTAACAACAGGTGATTATCAGTACCATTTGAAATGACTTTATAACCTTTATCCATAAAAGCTTTAGCCATAACAGAAGCATTCTTTTTAACCCTTTTCTGGTATTCGTTGAATTCAGGAGAGAGCGCCTCGCCAAAAGAAACAGCTTTTGAGGCAATTACATGTTCGAGAGGACCACCCTGAATGCCAGGAAAAACGGCTGAATTAATAAGAGAAGACATCATTCTTACTTCACCTTTTGGTGTAAGTATTCCCCATGGATTAACAAAATCCTTTCCCATAAGAATAATTCCTCCTCGTGGTCCCCGAAGTGTTTTATGCGTGGTTGATGTAACTATATGAGCATATTTCAATGGATTCCGGAGAAGTCCGGCTGCTATTAACCCTGCCGGATGTGCCATATCAATCATCAAAATAGCGCCGATCATATCAGCAATCTTTCTCATTCTTTCATAATCCCACTCGCGCGAATATGCTGATGCCCCTCCAACTATCATTTTTGGCTTTTCTCTCAGTGCGATCTCCTCCATCATATCATAATCGATCAGGCCGTCATCTTCTTTAACACTGTAGGCCACCGGCTTGTAAAAAAGACCTGAGGAATTTACGGGAGACCCGTGTGAGAGATGTCCTCCATGTGCAAGATTTAATCCCATAAAAGTATCTCCGGGTTTAAGAACACTCATAAACACCGCCATATTTGCCTGAGCTCCGGAATGAGGCTGAACATTTGAATATTCAGCATTAAAAAGCTGATTCAACCTTTCAATAGCTATCATTTCCGACTGGTCAACAATCTCACAACCACCATAATAACGATGTCCAGGGTACCCTTCAGCATACTTATTTGTCATTACAGAGCCCATAGCTTCAAGCACCTGCGGACTGACAAAATTTTCGGAGGCAATTAATTCAATACCATTTATCTGGCGCTGGCGCTCCTTTTCAATAAGGTCAAAAATCAAAGTATCTCTTTTCATAATATGTAATTTTAAGACATTTATTCTTCTGAAAATTCAACAAGCAAATCACGGTATGTTGAATAAATTCTTGATTTGGAGATATATCCAACATAATATCCTTCATCGAGTACAGGTAGATTCCAGGCGCCCGTATTTCTGAAAGCTTCCATTACAGTCTCTATCTTTTCCTTTTTATCAATGTAAGATGGAGGAATTGTCATCAGATCCCTTACAAAGATAGTCTCATATAATTCTTGTTTAAACATTATATCTCTGACGTCATCAAGAGATACTACCCCTTCTAAAATATTGTACTCATCAACCACAGGAAACAGGTTCCTTTTCGACCTTGCAATTACCTCAACCAGTTCACCGAGAGTAGCTGATGGCTTAACCTTAAGCAAATCAGTCTCAATTTCTCTCTTCCAGTTCATCCTGGTTAATACTGCTTTATCTTTATCATGAGTAATCAGATCACCACTTTCTGCAAGTTGAATATGATAGATTGAGTGCTTTTCAAAACTTCTGGTTGTAATAAAAGCGACTGTAGCTGTTATTATTAGTGGTATAAGAAGATTATAGCCTCCTGTAATCTCTGCTATAAGGAATATGGCAGTAAGCGGGGCATGCATTACACCCGCCATCATACCTGCCATACCTACAAGTACAAACCTGTTATCCGGGAGGTTCACACCAATAAATTTTTTTAAAAGGCTTGCAACAAGGTATCCGTTTATGCCGCCTATAAATAAAACAGGTGCAAATATTCCTCCAACTCCGCCAGCTCCATTTGTTGAACTACTTGCAACTACCTTAAGAAAAATAAGACCCGTCATGAATAGAACAACAACCAGAAAATTTTCGGAAAACTGACTAAAAATACTATTGCTGAAAATTAAATCAGTATTTCCCTCCAGTAGTGACATTATTGTATCATAACCTTCACCAAAGAACGGAGGAAACAGATATATCAGGCTTCCGAGGACGATACCTCCAAGAATAAGTCTTAAATAAGTATTCTTAATTTTACTAAAACTTCCCTCTAGTAACAATGTCATCTTCGAAAAATAGAGTGATATTAATCCGGATACAACGCCAAGAAGCAAATACCATGGAATGTTAGAGATATTAAAAGCTCCCACTATATCAAAGGAAAAGAGAACTTTATTTCCCATCAGAAAATATGCAACAGTAGCAGCTGTTACCGAAGAGATCAAAAGAGGAACAATAGATGATATGGTCAGATCGAGCATCAATATTTCCAGAGTAAAAACAATACCGGCAATTGGAGCCTTAAAAATCCCTGAAACAGCGCCTGCAGCGCCACACCCGATAAGCAATGTAATGTTTTTATAATTCAATTTGAAAAACCTTCCGATAGCAGAACCAATTGAAGATCCTGTAAGCACTATCGGGGCTTCAGCTCCAACTGATCCACCAAATCCGATAGTAAGTGTGCTGGCAATTATTGAAGTCCATGTATTATGTGTCTTCAGATGACTCTTTCTCCTGGAAATAGCAAATAGAATTCTGCTTATACCATGACTTATATTATCCTTAACTATATATCTGATAAATAAAAAAGTCAGGAACATTCCAACCAAAGGATAAACAAGATAGAGATAATTACCCGACTTCCCTGTAATTCCCTCAGTAAGTATTTTATGCATATAATGAATAGAATACTTAAGTATAGCAGCGGCAAGGGCACTTAACAGACCGACCACCAGACTAAGAAAGTAAACTAATTTAACCTGATCAATTTTAAAAAGATCGGGATGATATATTCGTCTGAAAAAATGATTTTTAAACATAATTATGCAAATATAAAAACAATACTAAACCATCGTTGATTTTTAATTAAGTTTGTAAGCAGGTATTATTCCGGTTTGTGCTCATCCATTTCTGATAATTGAAAGTTACGAGGTATGATAAACTACAAAAGGTTTTCACTTGATAATGGATTAAGGGTTCTGGTACATGAGGATAAATCCACTCCCCTTATTGCTATGAACCTTCTTTATGACGTTGGATCCAGAGATGAGGATCCGACAATGACAGGGCAGGCACATCTGTTTGAACACCTTATGTTTGGAGGATCGGTTAATATTCCTGATTTTGACACTCCTCTGCAACTGGTTGGTGGCGAGAATAATGCGTTCACAAGTAATGATATCACAAATTATTATCTCACAGTTCCTTCAGAAAATATTGAAACAGGCTTTTGGCTGGAATCCGACAGAATGTTAGAGTTGGATTTTTCACAGAAGAATCTTGATACACAGAAGAGTGTAGTCACTGAGGAATTTAACCAACGATATCTAAATCAACCTTATGGAGATGCAATATTAAAACTCAGGCCATTAGCTTATAAAGTACATCCATACCGGTGGCCAACAATCGGAATGGACATGGCTCATATTAAAAATACCAGCCTTGAACAGATTAAGAAATTTTTCTTTTCACATTATGCCCCGAATAATGCAATTCTTGCCCTGACTGGCAACATTGAATATGAGCTTGCTTATAAACTTGCACAGAAATGGTTTGGTCCTATTGAAAAAAGAACAGTGCAATCGAGAAACCTACCTGCCGAGCCAGAACAGAACGAAGCAAGAATTATGACAATAGAAAGTGATGTTCCATCTACAGCATTATATAAGGTTTGGCATATAGGAGCCAGAAATAGTAATGATTTTTATACCCTCGACCTTATTACTGATCTTCTGGCAGGAGGAGAATCAGGCAGATTGTATACAAAGCTCGTAAGGGAGAAGAAATTATTCAGTGAGATAAATGCTTATCTGACTGCAGATATAGATCCCGGGCTGATTATTGTCAATGGTAAGTTAATGAAAGGAGTTGACATTCATTATGCCAATGACTCTGTTAATGAGGTAATCAATAGCCTTCTGAACAAAAATGGTATAGAAGATGAGATGGAAAAAGTGAAGAACAAATTTGAATCTTCAACTGTATTTTCAAATACAAGTATTCTAAATAAGGCGGCAAATCTTTCATTTTTTGAGCTACTAGGTAACGCTGGATTAATAAATAATGAAGTTGATGCTTACAGAAAAGTCAGCTATAGTATAGTAACCGATGCAATCAGAAAGTATTTTATCCCCTCCAATTGCAGTACAATAAATTATATATCAACCCGAAAAGAAAAATGATGAATAACCTGCAAAGAATACAACCGCCGGTATTCCCGGTTGAGAAGGTAATTATTCCTGAGGCAAAGTCATATAGACTCAATAACGGTGTACCTGTATATACCATTGAAGCCGGCACAGAGGATATTATGCGTCTTGAGTTTGTGTTCAAGGCAGGTCAGATTAAGGAATCTTTACCTCTCCTTGGTTCAACTTGCAACATAATGCTTTCTGAGGGATCACAGAATTACACCTCCGAAGAACTAAACAGGTCGCTCGATTTTTATGGAGTCTTCTTAAACCAATCGGCTGAAAAAGATTATGCCGGCATTGTTCTTTTTTTCCTTAGCAAACATATTGAAAAGGTTATGGAACTTAGCCGTGAGATATTGTTTCGTCCTGTTTTTCCTGAACCGGAATTAAATTCACTGATGATAAAAAGACTTCGCTGGTACATGGTAAACAGGGAAAAAGTTCAGAACCTTGCAATGGATAACTTTTTTGAATCTCTCTTTGGAAAGAATCATCCGTACGGCTATCAGGTTCATGAACAGGATTTTGAAATGATTACTCCTTCTCTTCTTGCTGATTTTCACAACAAGTATTATACGCCTGAAAATATGACAATAATAATATCGGGCAAAATACACGACAAAACAACCGATCATCTCAATTCATATTTTGGAAATATGACAATGAAGGAAATTAAAAAGGAAAATTCTGTTAATTTTATTAAAGGTGAAAAAATTAAAAAGGTCCATATTTATAAATCAGATACCGTTCAGACTGCCATCAGAATAGGATCAGCCACAATCAACAAACGGCATGCTGATTATCCTGGATTAAAGATTTTGAATTCTATCCTGGGTGGATATTTCGGCTCTCGCCTGATGAAAAATATCCGTGAAGAAAAAGGCTATACTTATGGAATAAACGCTACTCTCACTTCACTTGATCTAACCGGCTACAAAGTGATTTCAACAGAAGTCGGTCAGAAATACTGTCAAAAAACGAAAGATGAGATTTACAAGGAGATAAGGCTTCTGCAGAATGTCCCTGTGAAGAATGAAGAGATGGCGGTTGTACGTAATTATATGTCGGGTGAGATGGTAAGAATGTTTGATGGTCCATTTGCCCTGGCAGAAAGTTTCAAGTCGGTATGGGAATTCGGACTCGATAATAATTATTATTACAGGTTATCTGAAAAAATAAAAACAATAGATCCTGACGAAATAATTGAACTGGCAAAGACGTATTACAATATTGATGAACTTTATGAAATAACAGTTGGCTCTGAATGAAATACCGTCATTATTATATTATTTTTCTATTATGTAGCTTTTGGTCATATAATGCTTTCTCCCAAATCAATTGCATTACAGATTCAATATCGCCACCTGTTCTTACATCTGTTTCAGTAGAGCCAGAAACAGGCAATACAAAGTTTACATGGACATTAAGCCGCTCACCAGGTATTGCTGCTTATGTTCTGTACTCTTATGAGAATGGCGATGGAATGCCATTTTCTGATACAATAAAGAATCCATTAGCAACAAGTTATACTTTATCAAACACCGTAACTAAATATAAAAGCGTTTCCTATGTAGTTACAGCAATGAGACTTCCAAGATGTACAAGTAAGTTTTCAAACATACTAAATTCAATTTTTGCAAATGCCGTTTTAGATACCTGTAAGAAAAAAATAGTTGTGTCGTGGAATAGTTATCCATCTTTCCCTGTTAAAGTAACCGGTTATTCGGTATTGTTGTCTGTCAATGGAGGTAACTATAATGAATTAAAAAATGCAGGCCCAGGGGAAACCGGCTTTACAGTAAATGATTTCACAATTGATGCAGAATATTGTTTTGTGATCCGTGCAAATCTGGAAGATGGTACGTTTTCTACTTCAAATAAAAAATGTTTATCTACAAAGATGCAGCGTCCTCCCCAATGGATCAATGCCGATCAGGCAACTACAAATTCTGATGGCAAAGTGGCGCTCTCTTTTACAATTGATCCGTTATCTGAAATAAAGCATTTCAGTCTCGAACGAAGAACAGGAACTGCAGGCACATTTCAGGAGATTTCGAAACCTGTTTCAGTTAACGGATCAGTCCGTTTTACAGACGATCAGGGAGAAAAGAACAAGATAAACTATTACAGACTCTCAGCAGTCAATAACTGCGCCTTGCCTGTGATGATATCAAATATCGCCTCCAACATGGTGCTCTCGTTGGAATGGTCGGGGGACAACATCAGCCTTTCATGGAATTCATATAAAAAGTGGCTGGGAACTATATCTTCATACAGGTTATTTGTCAACACGGGAAAGGGATATGAAGAAAAAGCGGTTATCCCGGCTTCCGATACGTTATTCGTGCAGGGTTATCATCAGATCATGTATGAAGTCACCGGAAATCAGGTTTGCTTCTATGTCATAGCCTCCGAAACATCTAATCCTTATGGTATTGCCGGAGAAAGTTTGTCATCAGAAATATGCACGAATCCTACTGAGGTCATAACTGTTCCGAATGTTTTCACTCCCAATAATGATCTGGATAATGATCTTTTCAGACCTGTACTGTCATTCACTCCGCTTGAATACCATCTTATTATCAGCAACAGGCAGGGAAATGTTTTATTTGAAACAAGAGATTATTATGCGGAATGGGATGGCTCACAAAATGGAAAACCTCAACCGCAGGGTGTTTATTTATGGTTTTTAAAATTAACTACTCCATCGGGTAAGGTCATTTCAAAGACCGGGACACTTACGATTATCAGGAGCAGGTAATAAAATCAACATCGTTTTTACATTTTCGGGCACTGACTTTAAACGGGAAAAGCTATATTTGTATCTGGGATACGAATTTGCCGCGTACTTATTTTATGGGGAACAAGGATATTTTTGATGAAGAAGACAGGAACCGTATTCAGGCTGAATATGATACACTCATAAATAACCTTCTCAGGTGCAATAAACCAGGAGACAGGGAGCTTATTGACAAAGCATTCAATATAGCAAATGAAGCTCACTGGAATATGCGCAGGAAATCAGGTGAGCCTTATATCATTCACCCGATTTCCGTTGCAAAAATAGTAAACAATGAAATCGGACTTGGAGCCAAGTCAATTGCTGTGGCTCTTCTTCACGATGTTGTAGAAGATACTGAATATTCACTGGAAGATGTTGAAAGGGATTTCGGTCCAAAAATAGCATCGCTTATTGATGGCCTGACAAAGATATCAGGCACTTATAATAAGGAAAATTCTTCCTCCCTCCAGGCTGAGAACTTTAGAAAGATGCTACTTACTCTCTCTGACGATCTCAGGGTCATCCTCATTAAAATTGCTGACCGTCTGCACAATATGAGAACCCTCAACTCAATGCCTGAACATAAAAAGCTGAAAGTTGCAGGAGAAACAATTTTTCTTTATGCTCCTCTCGCTCACAGGCTTGGATTATATGCCATTAAAAGTGAATTGGAAGACCTGAGCTTCAAATTCCGGCAACCTCATATCTATGAAGAAATCACGACAAAGCTGAAACACAGCGAAAAAAGGAATCTTGCTCTTATTAATAAATTCTCTCTTCCGATAATTGAGAAACTCACACAGGCAGAATTGAAGTTTGACATCAGTGGAAGACCGAAATCCATCTTCTCAATCTGGAAGAAAATGCAGGCTAAAAATGTCCCATTTGAAGAGATTTATGATGTTCTCGCCATAAGGATCGTATTTGAACCTGCAGCAGGTATACCGGAAAAAACACAATGCTGGAATATTTATTCCATAATTACCGATTCCTATATGCCCAAACCTGACAGGCTTCGCGATTGGGTTAGCCGTCCTAAACCAAATGGATATGAAGCATTACATGTGACCGTAATGGGTCCGGAAGGCCAGTGGATTGAAGTACAAATCCGAAGTAAACGAATGGATGATATAGCAGAAAGAGGTTATGCTGCGCACTGGAAATACAAAGGAGA
This sequence comes from Bacteroidales bacterium, assembly GCA_025358645.1. Classification (GTDB taxonomy): domain Bacteria; phylum Bacteroidota; class Bacteroidia; order Bacteroidales; family VadinHA17; genus LD21. The sequence continues at coordinate 6,768 of JANYIW010000001.1, read as the reverse complement.
TGAAGCACAGGAGACAGAACTCGACAAGTGGATAAAAAAGATCCGCATAATGCTTGAGAATCCACATGAAGACCCGATTGAGTTCCTTGATGAGTTCAAAATGAATCTTTTCTCATCAGAAATCATGGTTTTTACACCAAAAGGTTTTCTGGTAAGCCTTCCAAAAGGAGCATCGGCCCTGGATTTTGCTTATGAAATACATACAGAAATAGGTAATAAAGCTATTGGCGCAAAAATAAATTATAAACTCAATCCTTTAAACTCAATTCTAATGAGTGGCGACCAGGTGGAAATAATTACTTCCGATATTGCTAAACCCAGCATGGAATGGCTCTCTTTTGTCAGAACATCGAAAGCCAAGGAAGCAATTAAAAACACACTTAAGAATGATTCAAAAGACAGTATCCAAAAGGGGATCGAGATTCTCGACACCAAAATTAAAGAAATAGGAGTCACATTAAACAGCGAAATCCTAAAATCCCTTATTCTCTCTTATGATGTTCTTAATAAAGAAGAATTATACTCGGGAATAGGCCTTGGAAGGATCAATCTGGACAATATTAAGAAAACATTCAAGAAGAATCCTACTAAAAATGTTATTAAATACTGGGAGTTAAAACTTATCGGCTCAAAGAAAGAGAAGAAAGATGCTGAAGTTACCCTGGGAGATATAGATAAGAGCGTCCCTTTCCTGCTCAGGGAAAATGTTGATAACTCGGAACAATCATACGAAATTGCAAAATGTTGTAACCCAATCCCCGGCGACGAGGTCATAGGCTATCATTCTCCGGAAGGAGCAATTATTATTCATAAGCCCAAATGCCCTGTAGCCATAAGAATCATGTCAAACGAAGGAAACAGGATTATTGCAGTTAAATGGGCTATCCATAAACTTATCTCTTTCATTGCAAGGATAAGTATGACAGGTATTGACAGAATTGGTCTTGTAAACGATATCACTACTATAATTTCTGCTGAACTTAAGGTTAACATGACCAGGATTAATATTTCTGTCAATAACGGTATTTTTGAAGGGACAATTGATCTGTTTGTTCATCATACAAAAGACCTTAACAACCTTATTCTTAAGATATCCAATATAAATGGAATTGAAAATGTGAAAAGAGTCGAAGACTTCTCTAATTAATTTTCTGTTTATTCTATCCCCGATATTCCGGAAAAATGCATACTTTTGTTATTATTTTAAATTAGTCCAGATATGATTAGTGATGATACCAAGTTAACCGTAAAGAAGATTTTCACAGAATATCTCGAAAAGAAGGGCCACCGGAAAACACCAGAGAGGTATGCCATTCTTGATGAGATTTATTCACGGTCGGGTCATTTCGATATAGAATCGCTATATATATTTATGAAAAACAAGAACTATCGTGTCAGCAGAGCCACATTATATAATACAATTGAGTTGCTACTGGATTGTAATCTGGTAATCAAACACCAGTTCGGAAAGAATATAGCACAGTTTGAAAGAGCATACCAGTGCGGACAACACGATCATCTTATTGACATTGAAACAGGTAAAGTTATTGAGTTTTGCGACCCGAGAATTCAAGAGATTATTAAGACCGCAAGTGAGCTGCATAACTTCACTCCTCTTTACCACTCTCTTTATATCTATGGTAATTACAAGGGGAAGGATAATGAATAGATTTTATGTTATTTGGTGGTCGTTTAGTTGAATTTAATCTTACCTTGTAAAGCTGTTTAAAATTTTATATATAATATATAATATGAACATTGACATACTGTTAGGACTGCAGTGGGGGGACGAAGGAAAGGGAAAAATTGTTGATGCTTTAAGTCCGGATTATGATGTTATTGCCCGCTTTCAGGGTGGTCCTAATGCCGGGCATTCTCTCGAGTTTAATAATATTAAACACGTGCTTCACCTTATTCCTTCCGGTATTTTTCATACTGATAAATTAAATATAATTGGAAATGGCGTCGTGATCGATCCTGCTGTTTTTAAAAAGGAGATCGAAGATTTGGGACCATCTGTCAGTGAACTTACAAAACGACTTATTATCTCCAATAAGGCAAACCTTATTCTGCCGACCCACAGAATACTTGATGCGGCTTACGAAATGCATAAAGGCAATTCTAAAATCGGATCAACATTAAAGGGTATTGGTCCGGCATACACCGATAAAACTAGCCGGAACGGTCTGAGAGTGGGCGATATTCTGAGAGAGGATTTCAAACAGAAATATAATGACCATGTTAAAAACCATCTGGCAATACTTAAAAACTACGATTTTAAATTCGATCTGAAAGAATCTGAAAATGAGTGGTTTGAAGGTATTGACATGTTGAAACAATTTTCAATAATCAGTACTGAATACCTTGTTAATGAACTCGCGGGAAAAGACAAAAAGGTTCTTGCCGAAGGAGCCCAGGGAACAATGCTTGACCTGGATTTTGGTTCATACCCTTTCGTAACGTCATCAAATACGATCAGCGCCGGTGCATGTACCGGTCTGGGTATCTCACCCAAGCTTATCGGTAACATCTTTGGCATTTTTAAAGCATATTGCACAAGGGTCGGATGCGGCCCCTTCCCTACTGAATTACTTGATGTTACAGGTACAAACTTAAGAAATCTCGGGCATGAGTTTGGTTCAACGACAGGAAGACCGCGACGTTGCGGTTGGCTCGATCTGCCCGCGTTGAAATACTCTATTATGATAAATGGCATTACAAAACTTTTTATGACCAAAGCAGATGTAATGTCAGGTTTTAAAACCATCAGGATATGTACTTCATATAAAATTGATGGCAAAATTTGCAAGGAGCTGCCATTCAACCAGGAATCCCAAATTGAACCTGTATACACTGAATTTAAAGGATGGGAAGAGGATTTAACAGGTTACAGAGAATTTGAGGAATTACCATCAACGCTTAAAAAGTATATAGAATTTATAGAGAAACAGACAGGTATTCCGGTTACAATGGTATCTGTTGGTCCCGACAGGAAGGAAACTATTTTCAGAAACTAAGGAACAAACGCTATTTTTTAATATACATCCAGGATTCAAACTGAACAGTATCCTGAAACTTTTTAAGTCGTGAAAACGCTTTTCTGAAACTATCATGAGCTTCGATTGAAACAAGTTCAAATCTACTTCGCTCCATCTTTAATATTTGGGGATCATAACCCTGTTTACGGTATCCTTCACAGAGGCCTTTTGCATATTCAGGCGTAATGAAACTTCCTACAATAATATTATACTTATGCTTCGATTCAAAAGCTAATCGCTCTTCATCCGCTTTTCTTACTGAATCAAGTTTCGCATTCTCAATTTCCATTAAATGATCCTTTACTTTTTGCATAGAATCAGCAACCCGGATACTGTCCTCCTGTGCTTTCATAATGGCCATTATTCTGGCTTTTTTACCAAATAATCCTCCTCCCTTAAAATATTTACACGATGGGAGAACAATCAAAAGTCCTATTAATAAAATTACTGGTAAATGTCTCATAATAAAAGATTTAAAATTTACAGAAATCTTCCTGCGATAGTATTTTCAAAAGGTGATAATCAAAGATACAAATTATTAAAACCCAAACCAAACGATATATTTATAACCACGTCACACCAAAGTATTGCGGATTTAGTATATTCGGCTTATAAAATTTTCTGACATTTTTAAAAACCTGGATAATGAAATCGTTAATACAATTCTTCGAAGAAAGTGTAGAAAAATATAGTAATAATGTTTATCTGTGGGAGAAACCTAATGATAAATATGAAGGCACAACTTATGGTGAAACAAGTAAGCAGGTTTATGAATTTGCGGCAGGATTGATAAAACTTGGAATAAAAGAAGGGGATAGATTAAGCCTTATTTCTGAGGGTCGGAATAGCTGGGTTATTGGTGAAATGGGGATTCTGTACACCGGTGCAATAAATGTTCCCCTCTCAGTAAAGCTAAATCCTGAGGAAATAAAATTCAGGATTAATCACTCAGGATCTAGGATGATCCTGATCTCTTCTATTCAGGCTCAGAAACTCAAAGGAGTAATAGCAGAATGTCCCTCCATAGAAAAAGTAATACATTTTGATACGCAGGAAGAGTATGCTGATAACGAAATCCATTTTAATGAAGTCAGAAAGATCGGGAGAGAATGGCTGGAAGTGACTGAAAATTTAACAAAATTCGAGGAACTGTATAAAAGCCTTACTCCTGACAATTTTGCGAATATCTGCTACACATCGGGTACAACAGCCGATCCGAAAGGGATCATTCTTACTCATGGAAATTATGTATCAAATGTTTACCAGGCCTATAGTCTGATAGATATACCATCTTTCTATAAAACACTCCTTATCCTTCCATGGGATCACTCTTTCGGACATACCGGCGGAATATTTGCATTTATGGGTAAAGGAGCCAGTATAGCTTCGGTAAAAACAGGAAAAACTCCCATGGAGACTCTGAGGAACCTTCCTGCCTGTCTTAAAGAGATTAAGCCAAATCTCCTCATGAGCGTTCCCGCTATAGCAAAGAATTTCAGAAAGAATATTGAAAAAGGCATAAAAGAAAAAGGGAAACCCATTGAAATACTTTTTAATCATGCACTTAAAGTCTCCTATTCATACAACAAGGAAGGCTGGAATAAAGGAAGAGGTTTGCAAAGACTTAAAAAACCGCTACTCAGATTTTATGACCGGCTCTTCTTCAGTAAAATCCGTGAAGCTTACGGAGGAGAGCTCGATTTTTTTGTCGGAGGCGGAGCCCTTCTGGAAATAGAATTGCAGCGATTCTTCTATGCTCTTGGCATACCAATGTATCAGGGATATGGATTAAGTGAAGCCTCTCCCGTAATCTCCTCTAATTCCACCAGCCGTCATAAACTCGGTTCATCTGGTGCATTAGTCAATAATATGGATCTAAAAATCTGCGATGACGATGGAACTGAGTTACCTGCAGGCCAAAAAGGAGAAATAGTTATCAAAGGAGGTAATGTAATGTATGGGTACTGGAAAAATGAAGCAGCCACAAAAGAGACAATAAGAGACGGATGGTTATATACCGGTGATATGGGGTATATGTCAAAAGATGGATTTCTCTATGTATTGGGACGATTTAAAAGTCTGCTTATTGCTGATGACGGAGAGAAGTTCAGTCCGGAAGGTATAGAAGAAGCTATCTCAGAACAATCAAAATATATTGAACAATGCATGCTTTATAATAACCAGAAGCCGTATACTGTAGCCTTGGTTGTGCCTAATCAGCATGCTCTCAAACTTTTTCTTGAAGAAAAAAATCTGACTGCAGATTCAGATGAAGGGAAACGTACAATTATCACTTTAATCGAAAACGAAGTTTTTGAGTACCGGACAAACGGGAAATTCGGTAATATGTTCCCCCAGAGATGGCTGCCGGTAGCAATTGGTATCCTGGAAGAAAGTTTTACAGAAGATAATGGCCTTATGAACTCTACAATGAAGATTGTGAGAGGAAAAGTTATGGATAAATATCAGAATCTGATTGATTACCTCTATACTCCCGATGCAAAAGCAGTTACTAATGAAAGAAATATCGAAGAAGTAGAAAAGATGAAACTGGGATAGGAAGAAATAAGAGGTGTGAGGTGTGAGGTGTGAGGCGTGAGGCGTGAGGCGTGAGGCGTGAGGTATGAGGTGTGAGGCGTGAGGTATGAGGTGTGAGGTGTGACACGTGAGGTGTGAGAAAAAAAATCAGACTATTAATCTGCTTTTAAACGGGAGGAAAGTCATAAAGTCGGCATGATGCACAATATATGCCTCAGTAGTTCTTTTCACAAGATCTCCTTCATGAGCATGTGTTGCAATTATATGACAAACCTCCATAGGAATGCAACACTCTTCTGCAAGAGCGACACCTGAAAAAGGATGCCTAAGGTACTGACCATACTTCCCCTGAACAACTTTACCCTCCTTATCAATCTCATATTCAAGCAGTTTACCTACATCGGCAAGTATAGCTCCAGCGATTAGTACATCCATATTAACAGGAAGGTCGTTGCCAAAGAACTCGTTCATCTTCTCACCACTGGCTCTGGCTAAATGTACCACACATCTTTTATGGGCCATGAAGCTTACTTTAAGATCCGGCCCGCACAAAAGTGTAAATGGAATTTTTTCAAGATCTTCTCCAGTCAGAACACTCCTTTCAAGAGCTATTTCCCAGGTTTTAGCAGTTTTTTCTCTGAGTGAATTGTCTTTAATCCACTCAAGTTCCGGCCATAATTTTATAACCTGTTCATTCATAAGAATTTGTTTAAATTACTCAAATCTGGCTATTATGGCATCTGTCATTTGCAATGTTGAAGCGGCTCCATTCTGAACTACCTCTGGCCTGCCTGCCATCTTCATCATATCGTAAGTTCTGACTTTACCTTCTTCAATAACATCAGCAACTGCCTTACGGATTTTAAATGAAATCTTCTTTTCATCGAGATAATCAAGCATCATACAGGCAGATTCTATCATGGCAATCGGGTTTACAATTGAAACTTTGTAACCTGCATATTTCGGCGCTGACCCATGGCTTGGTTCAAAAACCGCTATCCCATCGGAGGAAAACTGAGCGCTACAGGCAAATCCTAAACCGCCTATCAGTCCGGCAAAGGCATCGGATGCTATATCACCAAACATATTACCGGCAACGATTACTCCATATTCCTCCGGATTTTTGGTAAGCCACATCATCTGTGCATCGATATTGGTATTAAGAAGTTTTATTTCAGGAAAAGAGTTTTTC
>JANYIW010000410.1 GCA_025358645.1 Bacteroidales bacterium | reverse complement strand
CCGGGGAACAAAATTAATCAATCCAAGTTCTTCACGGGTTTCGCGTACCAGAGCATCATCAGGGGTTTCCCCCACGCTCACATGTCCACCAACTGATGTATCCCATTTCCCCGGCTGAATGTCCTTTGTTTTCGACCTTTTCTGTAAAAACAATTTGCCTTTTGTATTATAAAGGTGAAGATGTACAACAGGATGAAGGAGCATGCTCTTACCATCGTGGCAGACACTTCGAAGTGCTTTGCCTGTTTCTTTTCCATCTTCATTCACGATTGGGAACCATTCTTCGGGATCGGAGGGTTTCATAACCAAAATTTAGGGAGTAACCATCTCAGTCCTTAGCTTGCTGATATAATCTCGTATCTTATTCAGAGTTTCAATAGTAACATTCATCTTGCTGCCGGTTGAACGGAAGACTTGTTTTGCTGTATCAATTTCAAGATCGCCTTTTTTGAAATAGATTTCGAAAGAGTCGAAATAGTTTTTCAGGTACTTTAGTTTTTTCGAATAGTAAACAACTACAGGATCGTCATAATAGTTTTTAAGGAAGCTGAGCAAGGTAGTAAGAGTATATTTTTGCTGTGCGATTTTCTGTATTACTTCCGGATCTGGTTTATCGGGATTATAAGCGAGCTGTGTTGCAATAAACATTGCTTCTACCCAACCTCCCATTACTATAAGTCCGGCTGTGCTCTCCCTCCCTTCCTGACGCAGGTGAGACTCAATTCTGTTATAAGCATCATTCATGAGAAACAGGATTGTGTCTGGTTCCGAAGTATCAGTCTCTACCCTCCTGATCGGTTCCAGAAGGAAATTATCAGGGATTCCAAGCTTAGTGCTCATTTCCTTGATAGTCACCATATAATCAATCATCGCCTGACCGATACCGAAAACCTTAAGATATCCGAAATCTACTCCATATACACCTGTATTAATAGAAGCTTTTGAGCTGCTAAGGTATTGATCCCTGTTTGAAATGGGATTCACGATGTCATTATTATGCGAGATACCGAGTCTGTTAAAAATTGTACATATTTCAACAGGAGTAAGAATTCCATAGTATATCTCATTCTTTGGTATCTGATCATTCCTCTGCGTGGAGTCCGTATTATAAGTTGAAAAGACCGGTACAAATGAATCCTTTTCTTTTACTCCTTGTCTGCAGGAAATTGCGAATGGCAATAAAAGTATTATAAGGAAATGGAGTGGTCTTTTCATTATTTCATAATTTATATCTCAAAATTAGTAATTAATATGACTCAGATCAAGGTAGATGCTAAATTCTTAGATGTACTCACCCCCGGCCCCTCTCTACTTCGTAAAGAGGGGAGCTAATCTAATGGATTTTATATATTTACTATAAATATTGATTATATGGGTAATTCGAGGCATTTTGATTTTAGCGTAGCAAAAAAACATGCCAGAGAACTTAGGGGTATAATGACCAGCTCAGAAAAACTTCTTTGGATAGAACTTAGAAACAGGAAACTTTCCGGATATAAATTTCTACGTCAGCATCCGATTATTTATAAGTCTGATTATAGAGGATTAAAATACTTCATAGCTGATTTCTACTGTGACCTGAAAAAGACTGTTATTGAACTTGATGGTCCAATCCATGAATCAACGGTCGAATATGATGAGTTTAGAGATTCTGAAATGAATAATTTAGGTATCCATGTTTTAAGATTAAAAAATGATGACCTTTTAAACATGAAAGAGACTCTTCAAAAAATAGAATACTATTTAACCTCAATTCCATAATATAGAAACCATATAAAAACCTTCCCCCTCTTTACGAAGTAGAGAGGGGGATCGAGGGGGTGAGTACGTTAGAATCAGAAGTAGAGAGGGGGATCGAGGGGGAGTACGTTTGAATCAGAAGTAGTCGCAGGGGGGTGACTACATTACAGCAATATCCGATTCCCCAGTTTCCTTGAAATTAACCCCAAAACAACATTCAGGTTTGCATATCGCTTCTGTAACAGAATCACTTTCTCCGTATCATTGGCTTTTACAGCCTCTTCGAGAAGAATCATTATCTCTTTTCTCCTTATCATTATTTTATCACTCTTGAACTTAAGAACGGCATCACCAACGATCTCTTTAAGCTTCATCTCCTCTGTCTCAACGTATGTTTGCTTATCACTCCATATCTTGCTCAGCTCGTGAGAGTCAGCGAGAAGATCCGCTGCCAGACTTGATATTTCGGGATCTTCATGTTTCACGAACTGCTTATCACCTGCAATAAGTCCATGGTCAAAATGAAACCGGAACTCTGCAAAGATCTTTGAACACACTCTGTGATCAAAGAGAAGATCATCAGATGTTATTTCCCTGACAATATAATCTGAAACTGTTATCATCTCCTCCTTGCCATCTTCCGTGCTTATAGTCCTTTCAAACTCCACACCTCCGAACTTCAATAGTAACCTGATAATCTCCTTTTCAGAATAATATGTGACTGCATCACTGCCGACAGGTTTAATGATTACCGGCGGAGGCACCGGAAGATCTTCCGGTCCGGGATATTTGTTTCTGTCCTGAAAACTCTTTTGCTGTCTGAGCTTATTCACCTCATGATAAAGAATGGGCTCGCTGACTTCAAGCACAGTACTGCATTCCTTTATATATACTGTTCTCGTTATTGCTTCGGGTATAACAGCAATAGACTTCACGACATCGCGTATCAGATCAGCTCTTCTTACAGGGTCGTTATTAGCCTCCGAAAGCAGAAGTTGTGTTTTGAATCGTATAAAATCTGTTTCGTTTTCCTTAAGGAATTTCAGGAAATCTTCATTACTTACCTTCTTCGAATAGGAATCGGGATCCTCATTATTGGGAAGAAGTACGATCTTGACATTCATGCCCTCTTCGAGTACCAGGTCTATTCCTCTGATGGAGGCTTTTATACCGGCAGCATCTCCATCGTACAATATAGTAATATTCTGGGTGAACCTCTTTATCAGCCTTACCTGCTCCTGGGTAAGAGAAGTTCCCGATGAGGCAACTACATTTTCAATATTCGCCTCATGAAGTGACAAAACATCTGTATAGCCTTCAACAAGATAACACCGGTCTTCCTGTGAAATTGATTTACGTGCCTGGAATATTCCGTAAAGGATCTTGCCCTTGTGATATATCTCTGACTCGGGAGAATTAAGATACTTTGCGGTTTTGACGTCAGTTTTCAGTATTCTTCCACCGAAACCGAGTACCTGTCCCGATAAAGAATGAATAGGGAACATAACCCTGCTGGCAAACCTGTCGAAGATATGGTCTTCGTGTTGAATTGAAAGGCCGGTCTTAACCAGAAAATCCTGTTTGTATCCGTCTTCAAGAGCCTTCCTGGAAAAAGCATCTCGTTTTTCAAAGCTGTAACCAACCTCAAATTTCTTAAGGGTATCCTGACGGAAACCTCTTTCTTTAAAATAAGTCAGACCGACAGATATCCCCTCGTCCGCATGAAAAAGATTTTCAGCGAATTGTCGGGCTGCATAAGATGAAACGACCAGAAGGCTTTCCCTTTCATTCTGTTTTTCAAGCTCTTCCTGTGTAAGTTCTTTTTCTACAACCTCAATATGATATTTTTTTGCCAGGTACTTAAGCGCTTCCGGATAGGTCAGGTGCTCATGCTCCATGACGAAATTGACCGAGTTACCAACCTTTCCGCAACCAAAGCATTTAAAAATTTCTTTTGAGGGAGATACTGTAAATGAAGGTGTTTTCTCATTATGAAAAGGACACAATCCCAGGAAGTTTACTCCCCGTTTCTTCAGGGGCACAAACTCCTGCACCACATCAACTATCTGAGCAGCATCGAGAATACGTTCTACGGTAGACCGGTCTATCATGATTGTAAAATTACTACAGTACCCTCCTGAAGTACGCCACCGTCTTTGCCAGTCCGGTTTCTGCATCAATCTTCGGAGACCAGTCTAACTCTCTTTTAGCAAGAGTTATGTCGGGCTTACGTTGCTTCGGATCATCCTGGGGAAGAGGAAGATAGATAATCTTTGATTTTGATCCTGTCATTTTTATTATCGTATGCGCGAGTGAACTGATTGTCATCTCGATTGGATTTCCAAGATTTACCGGTCCTGTAAAACTGTCAGGAGTATCCATCAATTTAATCAGACCATCGATAAGGTCGTCAACATACTGAAAACTGCGCGTATGTGATCCGTCGCCGTAAATTGTAATATCCTCCCCTTTAAGCGCCTGAACAATAAAATTGGAGACAACCCTGCCATCATGCGAATTCATTTTAGGACCATAAGTATTAAATATTCTGGCAATTTTTATCCGCACTTTATTCTGATCGTGGTAATTCATGAAAAGTGTTTCGGCACATCTTTTTCCTTCATCATAACATGCTCTTGGACCCAGTGTATTTACATTTCCCCAGTAGTCTTCCTTTTGAGGATGCACCTCGGGATCTCCATAAACTTCACTTGTAGAGGCCTGCAGTATCTTTGACTTCGTCCTTTTTGCAAGTCCCAGTGTATTTATTGCCCCCATCACCGAAGTCTTAATGGTTTTTATGCCATTGTACTGGTAGTGAATGGGAGAAGCCGGACATGCGAGGTTATAAATCTCATCTGTCTCAACATAGATAGGCATTGTAACATCATGCCGGATAAGCTCAAAATAGGGGTTATGCATAAGATGGATTATATTCATCTTTGACCCCGTGAAATAGTTATCGAGACAAACCACCTCGTGTCCAAGACTTAGTAATCGTTCACAAAGGTGAGAACCGATAAAACCGGCACCGCCGGTGACTAATATACGTTTCATGGTGTTAAGATAAGACACAAATATAATAAAACTGATTCAGTCTTTGATTAGTATGGGATTGCTTCGTCGCAAGCTCCCCGGGTTATTTTATAGATTCTTAGTAACCAGCACCTTAACTACCACCTCATCGATCTCCACATCGCGTACATTGCTTCCGGTAAAGTTATGAGTGAGAGTCACCGCTGTGGCAAGCGTCTGAGATGCAATATATGAGGCATGCCGGTTAATGGCTTCACGGACAAACTCATGATCTTCAATAAGTACTGTAATCTTATCTGTGACTTCAAATCCATTCTCCTTCCGGATATTCTGGATCCTGTTGACAAACTCCCGTGCGATACCCTCATAACGGAGATCTTCAGATATAGTTATATCCAGAGCTACAGTCAGTTTGCCATCATTGGCCACCTGCCAGCCCGGAATATCTTCAGAGATTATCTCAACATCTTCCATTGTGAGCGCTATCTGCTGTCCGTTGATTGTGAGATTATATTTTCCATTGTTTTCAAAAGCTATAATCTCCTTTGACGTGAATGCACCTATAGCGTTGCTGATCTCCTTCATCAGTTTGCCATATTTCGGACCAAGTGTTTTGAAATTTGGTTTTATCTTTCTTACAAGAATCGAGGCAGTGTCATCAATATATTCAACTTCTTTTACATTAACCTCGGCAAGTATCAGATCTTTAACAGCTTCAAATTTTTCCCTGAAATATTTGTCGGGAACAGGAACCATAATCCTTGCCAGTGGCTGACGGACTTTTATGCTTACTTTTCTTCGTAATCCCAGAATCATTGAAGATACTTTCTGGGCAATGTCCATTCTCTCCTCGAGAGCTTTGTCTATAAGTGATTCGTCATATTCCGGAAAGAGAACCAGGTGAACTGAATTATCTTTATGCCTTCCAGTTACGTCATTAAGATCGCAGAAAAGCCGGTCCATATAAAAGGGAGCTATCGGAGCAGCAAGTTGGCTTACAGTCTCCAGACAGACATATAGCGTCTGGTAAGCTGAGAGTTTATCCTTATCATATTCCCCGCCCCAGTAACGTTTCCTGTTCAGGCGAACGTACCAGTTGCTGAGATTTTCCGTAACAAAATCCTGTACTGCCCGGCCAGCACGCGTCAGATCATAATCATTATAACAATTTCCTACTTCTTTAATAAGTGAATTCAACAGAGAAATTATCCAGCGGTCAATCTCAGATCTCTCGTTAACAGGAATCTCATTTTCGGAATATCTGAAATTGTCCACATTTGCATAGAGTGAAAAGAATGAATAGGTATTGTATAACGTACCGAAGAATTTACGTTTAACCTCGTCTACTCCTGTAATGTCAAATTTAAGGTTATCCCATGGTTGCGAATTGGTTATCATATACCATCGCAACGGATCGGAACCATACTCTTCAATAGCTGAGAATGCATCGACGGCATTCCCTAGTCTCTTCGACATTTTATTCCCGTTCTTATCAAGAACAAGTCCGTTTGAAATTATATTTTTGAAAGCGACAGAGTCTGAAATCATTGTTGCTATTGCATGAAGCGTAAAAAACCAGCCTCTGGTCTGATCAACCCCTTCGGCAACATAATCGGCCGGGAACATCTCACTGAAATTATCTTTATTCTCAAAAGGATAATGTACTTGTGCATAAGGCATCGCACCTGAGTCGAACCAGCCGTCTATCAGATCAGCCTCGCGGAACATTTTCTTACCGGTGTCACTTACAAGGAATATATCGTCAACAAATGGGCGGTGCAGATCGAAATGTTCATAGTTCTCAGGTGAATTGTCTCCTTCAATAAACAGTGCGAGCGGATTTTCCTTCATGAATCCGGCTTTGATTGATTTTTCAATCGCAACTTTTAGTTCTGTGGCGGAGCCAATACATTTTTCCTCTTTTTTGTCTTCAGTAATCCATATTGGAAGAGGAGTTCCCCAGTATCGTGTACGGGAGAGGTTCCAGTCCACAAGATTTTCAAGCCACTTACCAAATCTGCCGGAACCTGTAGCTGCCGGATTCCAGTTTATGGTGTTATTAAGTTCTATCATACGGTCGCGGAAAGCTGTTGTACGGATGAACCAGGCATCGAGAGGATAGTATAATACGGGTTTGTCGGTTCTCCAGCAATGAGGATAGCTGTGTATATGCTTTTCAATCCTGAAAACTTTACCCTGTTGCTTAAGCATCACAGCTATTTCAACATCAATGGTTTCAGTTTCGGGAGGAAGACTGGCATCATATTCATTTTTAACCGGATGAGCTTCAAAATGTGAGTATGTTTTCAGGTTTACATTTTGTTTAACAAATGACTCGTCAAGATCAGCAACAGGAACCATGTAGCCACGTTTATCAACCATCGGACCGAATGAACCGTCTTTTCTTTTAACCATAAGTGGCGGCACATTGTTTTCTTTTCCCACACGGTAGTCGTCGGCGCCGAAAGTAGGTGCAATATGAACAATACCTGTGCCTTCTTCAGTCGTGACAAAGTCACCTGTCAGTACTCTGAATGCACCTTCCCCCGGATTCATCCAGTCGATAAGCTGCTCATAGTTTATTCCTTCCAGCTTAGCGCCTGGGAATTCCCCTGAAACTCTGAAAGGGATCTTCTTGTCACCATGTTTATATTCTGATAATCCGAGAGTAGCATTCGATTCGGGAAACAATGTATTGAGAAGATCTTTGGCAATAATTACAGTTATTGGATCTCCAGAATATGGATTGAAGCTCCGCACCTTAATATATGTGATCTCTTTCCCGACAGCCAGGGCAGTGTTTGAAGGAAGCGTCCATGGAGTTGTGGTCCATGCCATAATATGCAGATCAGAAGTATCGATCTTATTATAAAGGAATTCCGACTTTTTATCCCTGATAATCTTAAACATGGCTATACACGTTGTATCCTTGACATCGCGGTAGCAGCCAGGCAGGTTAAGCTCATGGGAACTTAAGCCTGTTCCTGCAGCAGGGGAATAGGGCTGAATTGTATAACCTTTATAAAGATATCCGTTTTTATATAGATGTTGAAGGAGCCACCAGAGCGTTTCAATATACCTGTTATCGTAGGTCACATAAGGGTTATCCATATTAACCCAGTATCCCATTTTCCTCGTAAGGTCTTCCCAGAGGTCGGTATATTTCATTACAGCAGAACGGCATGCTTTATTATAGTCCTCAATCGATATTTTTGTGCCGATATCTTCTTTTGTGATCCCTAGAGCTGTTTCAACGCCAAGTTCAACAGGCAGTCCATGGGTATCCCAGCCAGCCTTACGTTTCACCTCATATCCGCATTGTGTTTTGAAACGACAAATTGCATCCTTAATGGTCCGTGCCATAACGTGATGAATGCCGGGGATGCCATTAGCGGAAGGCGGACCTTCATAGAATATAAATTCACCTTTCCCATTTACTTCTCGGACACTTCTGTTGAAAGTATCATTCTCATCCCATATTTGGAGAATCTCTTTATTTATCTGCGAGAGATCGAGACCTTTATATTCAGGAAAACGTTTCCCCATTGTATCAAATAGTTATTGTTAATTGAAATAAAAAAATTTCGCACAAAGATAGTAAAATCCACAAGATTAGCCCCCCACTTTACTTAGATGTACTCACCCCTGGTTTCTCTTTACTTAGATGTACTCACCCCCGGCTTCTCTAGTCAAATGTACTCACCCCCGGCTTCTCTAGTCAAATGTACTCACCCCCGGTTTCTCTAGTCAAATGTACTCACCCCCGGCCCCTCTCTACTTCGTAAAGAGGGGAGCTAATCTAATGGATTTT
>JANYIW010000376.1 GCA_025358645.1 Bacteroidales bacterium | reverse complement strand
ATATCCTTACCGGTTGTCATTTTAAATAAACCAGCCAGAAATTGCATTCCTGAATTCATAACTGCTTCTATTTGTTCCGTTTTATCATTCTCAGGGGCTTTTATGGTTTCATTATCAATCGCTTTCTGTTCCTTCATACCTGGAAGTAAGATCCAGAGAAAGAAGTTCCTTCCAGTACCGGCTTACATCGTCAACTTCCAGAAAAATCATTGAATTGTCCACCCAATCCTTTACATAGGCAGCCTGCAAATAAAATCCTAAACCCTCAGTTTTGAAATAAGACAGATTATCTTCCAGAACACTCTCCTCAAAACCCAGGTCGAGATAAAAATTCCTGGAAAGATTAAAGTTTCTGGCTCCGATGAAAGGGCGGATTGATATAGCTTTATGTTCCATGAGTATTATTTTTCAATATGAAGATAAACCCGCCAGTAAGTTTTTGCTTTTTTGTTAAAATGATTTTCAATTTCCCCCCAGTGAGCACGCATAAAACTATATGGTTTTAACCAGTCTTTATTTTGAATTTCACCCTCTGTGGGTGAAGTGCCGGAAGGTAATTGATATTGGATTGCATAGTATTTATAAACGTGCAGAAAAGCATTGTTTATAAAGATCTCATAATGTCCCACAGATTTGTTCCAGTGTTTTAGATAAAACCTTTTCTGATAAGAGGTCAGTATCCATATTGAACTGTAAACTGCCAGTAAATAGGTGGGAATGATAATAAGCGTCCACCAGCCGAGAAAGAAAAATGCAGCTATAAATGTTCCTGCCATTATAAAAAGATAAAATTTCTGGAAAACCAGTAAGGGCATGTTCAACAATTTAAAAAGCATGGTTCCCACGCGAAGATTCACAATAATCTGACCACAAAAATAGAGACTCGCAGGTACAATAAATTTTATCTGAAAATCAAGAGGTGTAACCGCGATGATAAAAAATGATACAGTGAACAGGAAATTTGGAAACTGTATAAGGCTATCTGTGAGTGATAAAAAGTCAACAGGATTGATTTTCTTTGAAAGACGGTGAAAAAGCAGCCATTCTGTTTTTCCGTTTATGTCGATTATTCGTCCTTTGGTGGTGATCATATCGCAATATTAATCAATCGGCAAATATAAAACTTGTTTCTGTAACCGAAATGGTCTCCATGTGTTGGTAGAACAAAAGTCATCAAGCGTATCGGCAGATAGTGGCTTAATTGAAATATTCATCTGCGGCTTCATTTGTTATTTTTAATAAGATTGGATACCAGTTGAGTTGGACCAGCGTATTTATCGGATAGATTTTATTTTATTTTTTCTGAACTTAATCACATGCACTGTGTTCTCCTATTTGTTTCTTAATTCCAGTAAAGACGATGAACAAGAAAATGAATTTCTACCAATACGTTTGTGTCGGATCAATGTTTCTGTAATTAACGGTAAAATAATGAATTGCTATGAAAGAACAAAAGATAACCGAAGGATTCAATGAAAAGGATGTGGCAGCGGCAAGCAAATCCCTGAACACCGCATCATTTAAAGAACGATTCATCCGGACCGACTGCAATGCTGCTGATCCGGGGTGGAAGGCATCAGACGGACAGCCGATAATCGATCATGTACGCAATAAAATGAGCAGGTTCAGAGATAAAGTGGATACCGTCGGACTCAATCAATTCCGTGGCGGCGTATTCCAAAAGTACGACTCCGGTATCCTGCAGACAATCTCATATCATGGGTTGTTTGACCAGGTTGTCCACGCCGCAAGGGACTTGTATCATGTTTATGGACCCGACCGTGATAACACTAAGGACTGGCAAAAGTATTACCGGTATGCCTGGACAGACAAGGGACCGAACGGGATCATATATTCAACAGATAACCAGATCATAAGAGAAGGTAAACTTGCATGCAACTCATATGCATACTCCGGCCAGGGTTCTTATGCGCTTGTCGGCGCCGGAATTTTTTTCCGTCCGATGTTTGGAGACTCACTGGTCAGTATAAAGCCACTGGTACAATGGCTCACGAGTGCCAGTTTTACCGGAACTGAGAGTGCCCCTGCTTCAGCCACAGCAAGTCTTGGTATTTACGTCGAGAGCTGGAACCTGAATGGCTCAGGCAACTTTGTAGATCGTGATTTCTGGATTCCGGTTTGGTCACAGAACACACAGAATTATTTGACACACGTCACTGCAGGGGGAGGGGCATCAGTTTCTGATGGTCTGACGATTGATATTCTTGCCGTTGCACAGCGCAAGTATGCAATATTCGTTTACGCTTATCTCGAGACAAGTGCAGGGCCGCAGCAGCAAAAGAATGAACAGCGTTTCGTCACTCTTGACATTGATGCCACCGTTCCATATGTTGTAGTCGAGGAAAAGCTTATATAATAGTTTTTCAGGTAATGTGTTCATTCATTGTAACACTAATCCAAAAGTTACGGATTAGTACAATTGTGATTACCTGCTAATGCCATCTGTAATCGGTGTTTTTCAGAGGATCAATGTTCATTTTGTCACTTAAAATGTAGCTTGAATACCACCATTCATAATATGCTTTTGCGGCTTCTTCCTGAGATCTGTTGTCGTACACCAAATCAAGTTCATGGGAGGCTTTCAAGGCAAGGATCGGATTCTGGGAAGGGAATCGGCCAATCAGATATTTGCTTTTAATTTCTACAGCTCTTATTGACTCGATAGTCCATAAAACGTACATCCCCAGCTTACACTCTGAAGTCCAGAGTGATGCAGCAATAAGCCACGGAGAAGGGGTATCCTTTTAATATTCATTTTATCTGTTTTTGAGACATTCGTTCTTTTAGTCCGCTGATAGCTTTAAGCGGAGACTCGATGATAAGAATGTTGGAGATCCATATCGGGATACTTCCTGCTGGGTCAACAAAACCTTCAAGAACAACATGAGTCATTTCTTTTCCTGTTGGTGTGATGGTCCATAATTGCCTGTAATCTTTGATGCGTACCATATCCGCATATTCAGGAATTACCCCGTTAAGCGAAACTGCATTTATTTTACGTTCCCCGGTCAGCGTATCGTTCATAATAGTAACATCGACACATAAGTCACGGTCAGTAGCCAGGGTAAATTATAGACCATATAGTACTGTGCACTTTTGTTTTTTTCATATTGCAGAATTTTTATCTGAATAAGGTTCTTGTCCCACCAGTCAGTATTATTAATATCTTCCATAACTGCGAAAATATTTTTCGCAGGTGCATTCAGGTCGGCGACGGCTTTATAGGATTTCAGTGTCCTTCCGGTCTCCACACGCGTATATATTTTAATGCCATCCTTTTCTTTGTTAAAATTCCATGATTGCCCGGCGGCAGGATATGAAGACATAAGTATACAGAAAATCAATGAATTGAAGCGAAACTTATGTAATCTCATAACCCCGGGTTTATATTTCTGAATATCGCAGTAAAATTACTGCAATGAACGCATTTTTCCAGGTGTTTTGATTATAGTGAAGATTTTTATTATGCTTCAACTACGTAAAATCTTTTCCATCTTCCGGCCTTTAGCCAGCTCATCCGCCAGTTTGTCAAGATACCTTTCCTTCTGAGTTAAAGGATCCTCGATTTCCTCGACGCGATATCCACAGATTCCTCCGTTTATAAGGTGAGCCTTTGGGTTTAGAAGAGCCTGTTATCAAAGCCTGTTAACCAACCTATGACCTGATGCAATTCTTCTTTTGTTCTGCCTTTCTTCTCCACTTTTGCCAGGTACAGAGGATAAACAGAGGCGAAGCTCATATTTGCGAAGCGCTGATTAAGTGTGTTCATACTTAAGAGGAGTTTGCACCTGATATTTTTAAATAGCGGATTCAATGATATTAATATTCCGCCTTTATTACAAAAAATGAACCACGGATTATTCCTGCAAGTTTTGATTTTTGTCTTGCGAACCTGAATTTTGTTTCCAGCTCTTTTGGTACTTCCATACCTTCAGAAAGCTTAAAGCCTACTGCTCTTTTTTTAGGATCATTTAGTGAATACATAACATTGATTGAAAGTCCGCTTTCATAGAATACGTATGTCCATTTTATACCGTCAACCAATAATTCTGATGTTTCCAGGGGCTTTGATGAAATTTTAATATCACGTTCAGTCAGAAGAATATTATTTACATAATCAAGTAAATCATTGCTTTTACCTGCTGGACTAACAGTAAAATCGTGATTGTATTTGTTCTTAAAATACCTTGATTCGTTAGCACGTAGGCCTGCTAGTGATTTCGCAACCGGTGATGACTCTAAGCCCGCTAAAGAAACATTTTCAAAATCTACAATATTTGCCATGACAATCCTCCATTTTTTCTTAAAAAAACAAGACATATTAGGGTTATAATCGTTATATGTTCAAGTTTAGATTTTTAAAAGTGTTTACTGATTTTATAAACAGCTTTAATGAGAGGATTGTTCGCCTGGCTTTTATTGTTTTAGTTTATTGTCATGTTTAAGGAAACTAAAAATTCTGTTATCGTTTCTGGGGTCATGGTTTGATATTTGGCTCCAATCACCGGGATAGCCGAGAAAAACTCCTATTTTGGAGTCTATTGATAATGGATCAATAGAAATCCAGTCTAATCCAAGCGAAGAATAACCTGGCATAAAATAGCCTGAATATATCACTGATCTGTTTATTGTTACAGCAAAAGCCGTTCCTGAAACACTCCATTTTTCTTTGTTAAACTCATTTGCCTTTGTTGCTTCTATTTGGAAGTAATGATTTGTAGAATCATAAGAGATAATTTCATCATAACTGAGGATCGGATTCTTGTAAAGTTTTTCACTACCGGCAATAATCTCAGAGGACGAAACCTCACTCCTCACTCCTTACACCTGGCACCTTGCTTCTAAGGGGGGTAATTCGCTTCGCTCATTGATCCCCTTGTTCCCGTTGTAAATAGAAAACAGAAACCATCCTGCCTTTAGTATATTATACTATTTACAAAAAAAATGTGGACTGCGTCCACCGTATTATAATTAGTAGGCTTAATACTTAAAATAAATTGTATTTTATTTGCTTATAATATTACATTATCTATTTTTGTAGAGTAATTACTTAAGTAAATAATTGAAAACAGCATTAAAACATATTACAAATATTCAAACTGGAGTCTTTGCAAAACCAATTATCGAGGGTGAAATTGTGTATTTACAAGCCAGGCATTTTGATGAAAATGGGCAGCTTATAAGCTTATTACATCCCGATTTATCGGCTGAAAGTATTTCCGGTAAACATTTATTACAACACGGTGACATATTATTTGCAGCAAAAGGGACAAAAAATTTTGCAGCCTGGTATGAAAGCAAAAATCTTCCTGCAGTAGCTTCTACCTCTTTCTTTGTAATTCGTTTGAAGGAAAACACTATTGATAAAGTCCTGCCAGAATATCTTGCCTGGTATATAAATCAACCAGTTTCACAAAAATTCCTGAAAGGTAAAGCAATGGGAACTTCTATTGCTTCAATC
>JANYIW010000359.1 GCA_025358645.1 Bacteroidales bacterium | reverse complement strand
TGTAATCAATATTTTCAACGAGGTAAGTTCTAAGTATTTCACCTTTAATTATCCCCGTTTTTCCAAATTTTTCAACAACAGCATCAATATTATTTACGCCCAGCTGAAGTGCTTTGTTGAAATCTGTAATAAATTCGTTATCAAGAACTTTATTGGCTGTCCAGCATGCGAATACAAATGGAAGTCCGGAGAATTCCTTCCATTCCCTTGCCAGATCAATTTTGTATATGAAACTGTTTTCAAATTCAAAACACTGGTCCCCAATCAGCACAACTGCTTCATCGGGACCAATATTCCGAAAATCGAAAGCTTTTGATGTATTGATCCAATTGAATTCTCTTTTCCAACTGTTTTTCGCCAGTACTTTTGTAAGGTTAACAGATGAACGGGAGCGATAATCGAGATAAATATTCTTTATTTCCTCAAAAGGACAGTTACTTAATAGCATGACGGTCCTTACGTTCCAATTTGCACCAATACAATAATCGCTTATAATGTGATATTCCTTCATTAAAGGAAGAACAGCCACCGGAATAAGGCCGATATCAACTCTTCCGTCAATCAATTTTGCTGCGCAATCAGCCGGATGGTCAGTTTCGAGGATTACCCTTTTATCAAAGCCGCTTTCCGTCAATCCGTATATAAAGGGATACGTGTTGGCGTATTTTACAGCGGAGATTCTGATTTTATCCATACCTTTTTTTTTACATCCATAATTGTACTATCAAGAGATACACACTTACTTTTATAAACAATGGCAAAGATAGAAAAGTTTATCTTTGATACTTTGCGACTGCAAATAGCCGCATTTGAACTTAATAAAAAGTCATCTGAATGTGTTTCAATGCAGTCAGATATTTTAAACCTAAAACTATATCCGTCCCAAATAATAATTTAATCATTCCCGCTTTATGCCTATTTGTCGGGGCCATTTGTCGTAATACAATGGTATTTTGAACTTTAAAACAATAATTATTGTTTAATATGATTTTTTTTAAAGTTGCAATCATAATAAGAAAGTACATAAAAATCTATTTATTATCTATTTATTAACCCATGGAAATCATTTATTATTGTAAAACAGAACTTTATAATCAAATACTTATTGATGAAAGAAACCAAATTTAACTGGAATTATCTGATAAGCATTTCGCTTGTATCAGCTATGGGCGGACTTCTCTTCGGGTATGATTGGGTTGTGATAGGAGGAGCTAAACCATTTTATGAACCATTTTTTGGTATTACCGGCAATCCATTTTTTCAGGGATGGGCTATGAGTTGTGCTCTGATAGGATGCCTTGCAGGAGCAGTTATCTCGGGATGGCTCAGTGATAGGTTTGGAAGGAAAAAGCTATTAATCCTTGCTGCAGGATTGTTTGCATCAGCTTCCGTAGGTACAGGTGCAGCTACCTCTTTTGGAACATTTGTGCTGTTCAGGATCCTGGGTGGAGTTGGAATTGGGTTAGCATCAAATCTCTCCCCAATGTATATTGCTGAGATAACTCCCGCCAATGTGAGGGGCCGGTTTGTTTCAATAAATCAACTGACAATTGTAATAGGCATTCTTGCAGCTCAGATCATTAACTGGAGAATTGCTCAACCAGTACCTGTAGGATCAACTACGAATGATATTATGACTTCATGGAATGGGCAACTAGGTTGGCGTTGGATGTTTTACGCATGCACAGTACCTTCCGTTCTCTTTTTCATTCTTATGTGGTTTGTGCCGGAAAGCCCGAGATGGCTTGCAAAAGAGAAGATCAATCATGATAAAGTTCTCAGGATTTTGACAAAAATCGGAGGATCTGGTTTTGCCAATTCTGAATTGGTCTCAATTAATAACTCCTTATCTTCACAGACTCAGAGATCAGATATAAGTCTTCTGAAGCAATCAGGGATCAAAAAAATTCTGATTCTTGGTATTGGTATCGCTGTATTTCAGCAATGGTGCGGAATTAATGTCATTTTTAATTATGCTCAGGAGATATTCGCCAGTGCAGGGTACAGTGTATCTGACATCCTGTTTAATATCGTGATAACTGGAAGTGTTAACCTGATTTTTACATTTATCGGGATGTTTACTGTTGATAAGCTGGGGCGAAAAGCTCTTATGCTTCTGGGTGCAGGGGGACTGGCTGGTATCTTTGCTGTTATCGGAGCTATGTATTTTTTCCATATTCAGGGTCTCCCCTTATTAATAATGGTTGTAAGCGCAATAGCTTGTTATGCTATGTCTATTGCACCTGTAACATGGGTAGTGCTTTCTGAGATTTTCCCAAACCGTATACGAGGTGTTGCCATGTCAATTGCAACTTTTGCCCTTTGGACAGCTTGTTTTATACTGACTTATACTTTCCCGTTGTTGAATAAATTGCTAAAGGCTTCCGGTACATTCTGGCTTTATGGTTTAATTTGTGTTATTGGTTTCTGGTTCATTTTTACAAGATTACCCGAAACAAAAGGGAAATCTCTGGAAGATATTGAAAATGAGTTTGTTAAATAATAAAAACATGAATTTTTTACAAAAAAGGTTAATAAAAATATTTCTTCTTGAATTCTTCTTGAATTAGTAATAATGTTTTGAAATGGGTAATGATGTAAGAGCGTGGGAAGAGGAAGTAGTAATTCCAACCTATGGTGTCGGGAAACCGGAAAAGAATCCTGTTTTTCTTGAAAAAAGAGTTTATCAGGGAAGTTGTGGATCTGTCTATCCTCACCCTGTGATAGAAAAAATTTACGATAATAAGGAAGATAAGGTCTACAACGCCTGTTTTATCGAGAATAAGTATCTTAAAATCATGATTCTGCCCGAGTTGGGGGGTAGAGTCCAAATGGCTTTTGATAAGGTAAAACAGCGCCATTTTGTATATTATAATCAGGTCATTAAACCAGCTCTGGTGGGATTGACTGGTCCCTGGATTTCAGGAGGCATTGAGTTTAATTGGCCTCAGCATCACAGACCAAGTACTTTTCAACCGGTTGACTATTGTATTGAAGAAAATCCCGATGGCAGCAAAACTGTCTGGTGTAGCGAGGTTGAACGCATGTTTCATACTAAAGGGATGGCAGGGTTTACACTTTATCCTGAGAATGCTTATCTGGAAATAAAAGTTAAATTGTACAATCGTACAAGTTTTCCTCAAACATTTTTATGGTGGGCAAATCCGGCAGTAAAGGTGAATGATGAATATCAGTCAGTATTTCCGCCTGATGTAAATGCAGTTTTTGATCATGGAAAACGTGATGTTTCAAGTTTCCCGATTGCCACAGGAACCTACTATAAGATCGATTATTCGGCCGGAGTGGATATTTCATGGTATAAAAACATTCCCGTACCAACATCGTATATGGCAATACAATCAAAATATGATTTTGTAGGTGGCTACGAGCACGATAGCAGATGTGGCCTCCTTCACGTGGCTAATCATCATATTTCTCCCGGGAAAAAGCAATGGACGTGGGGTAATGGTGATTTTGGTAAAGCATGGGATCGCAATCTGACTGATGAAGATGGCCCATACGTAGAATTGATGACAGGAGTATTTACTGATAATCAACCTGACTTCTCATGGTTAATGCCATTTGAGGAACGCTCATTTGAACAATATTTCATGCCATACAGTGAACTGGGGCTGGTAAAAAACGCAACAAAAGAAGCTTTGGTTAATCTTGAAATTGAAGAGGGAAGTGCTACAATAAAACTTTACACTACCGCGTATCATAAAAATGCCGAGGTTATCCTGCTTTCGCCCTCGAATATATTATTTCATAAAAAAATCAGTATTTCTCCTGAAGCTCCATTTATCGAAAAGGTACAAATTGAGAATTGTATACATCCGTCTGATATTGAAGTAAAGCTGATTGCAGAAAACGGAGGCGTTCTGGTTGCCTGGAAATACCAATCTTCTGACATTAAGGCATTACCCGAACCGGCAAAACCAGCAAAAGAGGTTACAGATATCAGTAGTATAGAACAACTCTATCTCACTGGTTTGCATATCGAGCAGTATAGACATGCTACCTATTTGTCAACAGATTATTATATGGAGGCATTGAATCGGGAACCAGGTGATATGAGAAACAATAATGCAATGGGTTTGTGGTTCATGAAACGAGGTCAGTTTGCCAAAGCTGAGCCATTTTTCAGGACTGCAATAAATACCCTTGTAGAGATGAATCCAAACCCTTATGACGGAGAACTTTATTTTAATCTTGGACACTGCCTTAAAATGCAGAACAGACTAGATGAAGCAAATGACTCATTCTTCAAATCGGTATGGAATTCTGCATGGCAGGATGCCGGCTATTTGTCACTTGCACAAATTGCAGCAGCCCAGGGTAGGTTTGATGATGCATCAGAGCTAACAGAAAAGTCACTGATCAAAAACTGGCATAATCATAAAACCAGGCATCTCAGAACAGCGATCTTACGAATTAAAGGTGAAACAGCGGAGGCAATAAAGCTTGCAGAAGATTCATTAAAATTAGACAAATTTAATATCGGATGTCTCTTTGAAGAATATTTGATTTTATCGGAGTTATCACATGTTCCTGAGGCTGAGGCTGCACTAAAGAAAATGAAAAGTCAGATTAATGGATCAGTGCATAATTTCATTGAATATTCCTTAGATTATGCAGCGGCGGGTTTATATAATGATGCTTATAAACTGCTTTCTGAATATCTGACAAATGAAAATAATGTATATCCTATGGTCTACTATCTCTTAGGATATTTTGATTCGGTAAGAGGAAATATTGAAAATGCCTGTGCAAAATATAAAATGGCATCAGAAATGAGACCAGATTATTGTTTCCCTAACAGCAATGAGGAGGTAATTGTACTACGTGATGCTATCAAACTTAATCCTTCTGATGCTAAGGCACCATATTATCTCGGGAACTTCTTGTACGCTAACCAGCAGTATGATGAAGCACTTGCCTGCTGGGAACAATCAGTGTCAATTGACAGTACCTTTCCTACTGTACTTCGTAACCTGTCGCTTGCTTATTACAATAAAAAAAATAGTCCCTTAAAAGCGCTGGAATTGCTTAAAAAGGCATTCGAACTTGACAATTCTGACGCCAGGATTCTTATGGAACTTGACCAGCTTTATAAAAGAGCCAGACATAGCAGCTATGAACGACTGGTATTTCTTGAGCAAAACCTCTCCCTTGTTGAATTACGAGACGACCTTTGTCTTGAACGTATTACATTATACAATCAACTGGGCAATTTTCAAAAGGCAAAGGAACTGCTTACAGATCATAAGTTTCATCCATGGGAAGGTGGTGAAGGAAAAGTAACAAGTCAGTATTTAATATGTCATAAAGAGTTGGCAAAGATCGCACTTGGAGAGAGCAGATTTTATGATGCAATTGAACTTCTTGAGACCGCTAAAATCTACCCGCAAAACCTGGGTGAAGGCAAACTTTATGGCACACAGGAAAATGACATTCATTATTATTTAGGTTGTGCCTATGCAGGCTTAAGCAATAATTCAAAGGCAAAGAAATACTTCGAAACTGCAACCGATGGGATCATCGAACCTTCAGTAACCTTTTTCTATAATGATCTGAAATCAGATATACTTTTCTATATAGGTTTGGCATGGCTCAAACTGGGGAATGATAAGATGGCACAAAACTGTTTTATTAAACTTATTAATTATGGTAAAAATCAAATAGTTAATAAAATTAAAATCGATTATTTTGCAGTATCACTACCTGATATGCTTATTTGGGATGATAATCCTGATCGGCTCAATCTTATCAATTGTAATTATCTTATTGGCCTTGGCTATTTGGGATTATGTGATCTATTTAATGCAGAAAAATATCTTCAATCAGTATTATCTTATGATTTAAATCATATAGGTGCTCTGATACACCTAAAGATGGTAAGTCCGAAACTATTAAGCAAATAACACATCTTGCTTTTGGAAGATAATTTTTAACACTGAAAATTCTTCTGTAACTGTGGAAACAAGAATGAAATCTTAATAAGTCACCCTTTTTTCTTTTTACGGTATTCCAGTGGGCCTATACCCATTTCTTTTTTAAAAACACGTGAAAAGTAAAATTGGTCTTCGAAGTCCAGCTGGAAAGAAATTTCTTTTATATGCATGTGAGTATGATCCAACATCTGACATGCGCTCTGAATCTTGAGCTTATTAAAATACTGAATGGGTGCCCGCGAAGTTCTTTTTTTAAAAGTAAGAGAATAGTGAGCAACCGAGAGCCCGCAATATGCAGCTAGTTCCGGAAGATAAATCCTTTTGTCAATATGCTGATGCATATACATAATGCTTTTTTCAATAATATCGTTCTGATGAACTGGTGTTAACCTCTTAAACTGGGACATAAAATTAAATGTTCCCAATAGATACCAGAGGCAGGTTGAAGAATATTGAAGGTTTTCAATACTGAAACCCATTGCCAGATTCGAATATATTTCTTCGAATAGCCTTAATCTTCTATCAATTTCCGGAGTCCTGTCTGGCTCTATATTGAAAACTTGAAATTTTTCCTGTACAAAACTAGAGGAAATAATACCGGAGAAGTGGAGCCATTGAATGGACCAGGGCGCTGAACTATCAGCTCCGTATTTATGTGGCACATTTGCAGGAATTATGAAAAACTGGTTTTTTTGAACCTTTCTGTTGTTATTATTTATTTCAACCCAGCCTTCTCCGTCAACACAATAAATAAGAATATTCTGTTCTGAACCTGATGGCCTGTCACGGTAGTGATACAGAGCATTCGGGTAAAATCCGATATCCGTAACAAATAATAATTTAGTCAAGGGGTAAATACATAACTCAACCTGTACCAGATGTGGTAATACAATGGTTCTTTGACCTTTAAAACCTTCTTTTTTGTACATTACAAGAACTAATTAATTCGTAAAAATAATAAAAAAGTGCATAAATTAAAAGATTTTCTCCATTAGTATAACCATTTTATTGGTTTATTTTTGATACAACGCATTTGATGATATTTAATGTAAAGTTGTTGAAAATCCTGAAAATCAAATGACAATAATTTATGAAATATATTTTGATGCACAGAATAATTTATTTTCTAATACTAAAGAAGTTTTATTTTTTTAAGTGACATTTTTAGGACATTGAGATTTGAACGTTTTTTTGATGTTAGTTAGTAGTTTCTAAGGTAGTAGTAATTTGGTTGTGGAGTACTACCGAAAGTGATGTACTCCACTTTTTTCCAATTTAAACAAGAATGTATTTTTCTATTTAAGATTTAAATTTTATTAAAAAATTTAGATATATGTATGAGGCGCAAATTCAAACATTTAATTAACCTAAATCTAATTTTCCCCATGAAAAAATTACTTAAACTTTTTCTATTGCTAATGTTCTTTTTGACAGGTACCACTGGTATCTATGCTCAGAAAAGAGTAACGGGAACAGTACTAGACAAAAATCAAAAACCTGTTGCCGGTGCAGATATTGTTATTACAGGAACAACACAGGGTACGATGGCAGATGATGTTGGAAAATATAGTATTGAAGTTCCTCAGGGATCAAAAAGTCTGACATTTTCATTTATTGGGATGGAACCTCAGGAAATCAGTATTGGTACGTTGACTAAAATCGATGTAATTATGGCTGAATCTGCAGTTGGTCTTCAGGAGGTTGTAGTAGTAGGCTATGGTACTCAGAAAAAAACTTCTGTAACAGCCTCTGTTTCAAGTATTAAAGGAATAGACATTGCAGCTCAGCCTGTTTCAAATTTAAATAACAATATTGTAGGACGTGTGGCTGGCTTAATATCTTCTCAGGCAAGTGGAGAACCAGGACAGGATAATGCTACTATTTTAATAAGAGGTATTGGAACACTGGGTAATAATGCGCCTCTCACAATTGTCGATGGCGTACCCAGGAATTATTCTAATTTGGATCCAAACAGTATAGCTTCAATAAGTATTCTGAAAGATGCCGCTGCGGTTGCCCCTTATGGAATGGGTGGCGCAAATGGTGTTATCCTGATTACAACAAAAAAAGGACAATCAGGTGAACCCACATTGAGTTATGATACTTATGTAGGATTTCAAAATCCAACAGTACTCACAAAATTTGTAAATTCGTATCAATATGCTTCTTTATTTAATGCGGCAGATGATAATGCAGGCGCTCCCCATGCATATTCAGATTATGCTTTGCAGAAATACAAGGATCACAGTTCGCCCGATTTATATCCCGATCATAATGTATTAAAAGAACTGATTACTCCTAATGCGCTTATTACCAACCATAACCTGACAATAGCCGGTGGTTCGGAAAAGATTAGATATTATGCTGGTTTAAATTACTTTTATCAGTCCGGTATGTGGGGACCTACAAATTATAAGCGATACAATTTAACTGCAAATATTGATGCTGATGCTACTAAAACAACAAAAGTTAATCTTTCTGTTAATGGACGAGTTGAAGACAGAGAATATCCGGCTGTTTCAGCAGGGAGTATATTTTATCAGGCTTTCAGGACACCTCCCAGTGCACCTCTCACTTTCAGCAACGGTCTTCCGGGTAGTTATATAGGGCGTTCAGCAGCAGGAAATATTTTTGGCAGTGGTAATACTAACACAATAGGATACACTATGCTGACACAGTTTTCAATTGAGCAGCAACTGCCTTTCATAAAGGGTTTAAGTACAAAAGGAGCAGTAAGTTATGATTTTAATCCTTTCAATCCAACTGATCCAAATAACCCGTCTGCTGGTATTAATACATTTAACAGAACATGGAATACCCCGATTCTCTTTTACAGGTACGACTCTACAAGTAATAAATATCCCCTCGCGGGTAATGATGGTCCTGCCAAACCTGGATATTCTGAATCTTATATTCAAAGCCAGGCTTTTACATATCAGTTTTATCTGAATTATCATCGGACTTTTGGGAATCATGATTTTACAGGTCTTGTGGTACTGGAATCAAGAAATACCAAATCATCGGTTTTTGGTGCACAAAGAGTGAATTATAATATTAATATACCTGAATTAAATAATGGAAGTTCCAACTCTTCAGATATAAGCAATTATGGTTATTCGGCGGAAACCAGACAAAGATCGGCAGTGTACAGGTTCTCATACTCTTATGCTAATAAATATTTGTTTGAAGCATCGGGCAGGTATGACGGTAATTATTATTTTGCTCCCGGCCACCGTACAGGTTTTTTCCCCGCATTTTCTGCCGGCTGGCGTTTATCTGAAGAACAATTTATTAAAGATGGTATGCCATGGATAAATAACCTGAAGATAAAGGGTTCTTATGGAGAGTCTGGCGCTTTAGCCGGTTCACCTTTTCAATATTTAAGTTCTTATACCTTGTATGGAAACGCTTCAGTTTTAAATAGCGTAACTACCCAGGGCTTATATGAGAACTCACAGGCTAATCCAAATATCACATGGGAAAGGGCAAAGAAAACTGATGTAGGCTTAGAAGCATCATTATGGAATAGTTTATTGACGATAGAAGCAGACTATTTTTTTGAAAGAAGGTCCAATATGTTATTTCCTCCTACAGTAACTGTACCCCAGGAATATGGAGTAGCCCTTTCACAGATTAATGCAGGAGAAATGAGTAATAAGGGTGTGGAATTTACAGTAGGCTCTTCAAAAACAGTCTCAAAGGATCTAAGAATCGGATTAACTGCAAACTTTACTTATGCCAGAAACAAATTACTAAAAGTTTTTGAAACAGCTGCAACATTAAATAATCCTAACCGTCACATCACAAACAGGCCCTCTGGGACACAGTTTGGTTATGAAAGCCTTGGGTATTTCACAGCCGCCGATTTTAATACAGACGGCTCTTTAAAAGCAGGAATCGCAACTCAGCCATTTAATACAAAACTTTTTCCAGGAGACTTACGGTATGCAGATGTGTCCGGACCTGAAGGAGTACCAGATGGTAAGATAACCCCGGATGATATAGTACCTATAGGAAAACCAGCAACACCCGAAATCATTTACGGATTTTCGCCAAATGTCAGCTACAAAGGGTTTGATTTTTCGTTGCTATTTCAGGGTGCTGCCAACCGTAATTTTTATATGTCAGTTTTTGCTTTTGATAATTCATCCTCTGCAACAGTCGATGCACTCGATTACTGGACACCCGCCAATCTAAATGCTACTTACCCCAGGATAACAACACAACCAACTTCCAATAATACGCAAGGTTCATCCTGGTGGATCAGGAATGGGTCATACCTCAGATTAAAAACAGGACAGTTGGGATATTCTCTCCCTAAGGATATTTTGCGTAAAATAGGGATGCAATCTGCCCGGGTCTATGTTTCCGGACAAAACCTGTTAACATGGAGCAAGATCAAAAATTTTGACCCTGAAATAAGTTCAAGCAACGGACAGTACTATCCGCAGCAAAAAGTTATTTCATTTGGATTGAACCTTACTTTTTAAATTCCATTTAAAAAAATTGAAATGAAAACAATGACAATAAAATTCTCAGCTATATTATTTCTTTTGCTGTTCGTAATTGTTTCTTCATGTAAGAAAGCATTTGACGATAAACTGAATGTTAATCCCCGCGACAGGTTAACAGATGCAAGTGTATGGACAGATAAGGGAACAGCAGACGTTTTTCTGAATAATGTTTATGGCCAGTTGCCTGACGGTAATAACTCGTATGACCCTTTTGATAATTGGTCGGATAATTCTATTTGTGGTTATGCCTGGCCAAATTCAAGAAACCTGGCTCAGCAGGCAAGTTATACGCCTTCAACTGTGGCTTTTTGGGGAACTTTACCGTTAGAGTGGAACACACTTTTTTCAAACATAAGAAAAACTAATGTTTTTATTAAAAACGTTACTGCTTCTGCCCTGCCAGAGGATTTCAAAAAGCAAAGGCTGGCGGAAGCTAAATTTCTCCGTGCATATTTTTATCATTGGGTTTGGATGTGCTATGGTGGTGCACCAATTGTTACCGAGCCATTAGATGTAAGCACACAGGGAGAAAATATATTTAAGGAAAGAGGAACTTTTGATGAAACATTTACATTTATAATAAGCGACCTGGTTGATGCTGCGAATGATCTTGGCACCACAAACGAAGCTGGAAGGGCTACCAAAGGAGCCGCTTTAACATTGAAAGGCTGGTGTGAATTATTTGCTCACAAATATACTGATGCTGCCTCAACTAATAAGACCATTATTGAAACAATGGGCAATGGGATAATATATGATTTGTTCAGTAATTATAGTGCTCTTTTCCTGCCAGAGGGTAATAACAGTAAAGAAGGTATTTTTTACAGGCAATATATACCAAGGGTTTTAGGCGGACGTAATGAGGGTTATAACGGTACAGCTTTTACAAAAGGTGGCGCCGAAACATCCTGGGGAGGTGTCAGTCCTACACAGGAACTTATAGATGATTATTCAATGGACAATGGGTTGCCAATCACTGATCCTGCATCGGGCTACAATCCTCAAAAGCCTTATAAAAACCGTGAAAAAAGGTTTTATGAGAGTATAGTTTATGATGGTTCATACTGGTATAATGACACGATTTATACAAGGCAGGGAATTGGAAGTCCTAATGAAATAGATCTGTCTGATAAAAATGATGGCACACAAACAGGCTATTATTTAAGGAAAGGATGTAACGATAAAATTACTTTAGGTGCAGACAATTGGGATGGGGGAAGTGGTGGGCAGAACTTTTATTATTTTCGCTATTCAGAAGTATTGCTGAATTATGCGGAAGCGCAAAATGAAGCAGTGGGCCCCGATGCTTCTGTCTATAATGCCATTAATAAAGTAAGGGCAAGAGCTAATTTGCCTGCATTATCGGCAGGATTTAGCCAGACTCAGATGCGTACGGCGATAAGAAGAGAAAGAAGGATTGAATTGGCATTTGAAAATAAAAGGTGGTGGGATCTTATACGATGGAGGACCGCAGAAGTAAACCTTAATTTACCTGAACATGGTATTTCTATAAAAGCAGGTCCGGGAGGAACGTTGATCTATGCCCCTGTACCGGCAGTTGGCGGAAGTAGAAAATTCGATGCTTCAAAGAATTATTTGTTCCCGATACCACAGGGGGCGATGGACCAAAATACAAAACTGGTTCAGAATCCGGGATATAATTAAATGATCTATTAACTCAGGTATGGACTGGTATTTATATCAGTACATACCTGAATTTATTTATTAATTTGCAAACAATATGTAAATTATAAGTCTTGAAATTTGTCAATTTATTCTATTGTCTTGTCTTTTGTTTAATGGTTGGTATTAACACAGCATGCCATAACCGTGTTGATGAAAAAAATCAACAACCTGCTAATCCCTTATTTACTTTATTGGATTCCCTACAAACAAAAATTGAGTTTAATAATTTGCTGACTGAAGGATTGAATACCAATGTAATGATGTATGAATATTTTTATAATGGCGGTGGAGTTGCAGTGGGGGATGTGAACGGAGATGGCTTGCAGGATATTTACTTCACAGGTAACATGGTGGATAATAAATTGTACCTGAATAAAGGCAATATGCATTTTGAAGATATTACTGATTTTGCCGGAGTGCAGGGAAGGCCCGGTCCTTGGAAAACAGGTACTACAATCGTAGATATTAATGGTGATGGCAGGCTGGATCTGTTTGTTTGTTACTCTGGCAAAATCAATGGTAAAAAAAGGATACCACAGCTTTTTATTAACCAGGGAAATAACAGTAACGGGGTTCCTTATTTTAAGGATGAGGCGTATAGATACGGTATAACTGATTCTTCATTCAGTACGCAGGCCTATTTCTTTGATTATGACAGAGATGGTGACTTGGATATGCTTCTTATGAATGATAACCCCAGCAGATTAACGCACCTCGATGAGACAAAGATTAAGGTTTTGGTTAATACACATGATAATCAGGCAGGTATGCGTCTTTTTGAAAATAAAGACAATCACTTTATTGATGTTACGAAACAATCGGGATTACTTAATACCACTCTGAATTATAATCTTGCTGCAGGTATTGCCGATATAAACAATGATGGCTGGCCTGATATTTATGTTACCAATGATTACCTGACACCTGATTATTTATACATAAATAATCATGATGGGACTTTTACCGACCAATTACAAAAAATGGTTGGACATACTTCATATTCCTCCATGGGCAGCGATATAGCAGACATTAATAATGACGGTCTGCCTGATATTTTTACACAGGATATGCTGCCAGAAGATAATCACCGGCTAAAAGTGCTATATACACCGGATAATTATGAACAATTTGATGTTTTACTCCGTATGGGTTTTTATTACCAGTATATGCGAAATATGCTGCAAATGAATAACGGTGACGGGACGTTCAGCGAAACAGGCCAGTTAGCGGGTATTTCAAATACTGACTGGAGCTGGGCTCCGTTATTTGCCGATTATGATAATGATGGCTGGAAGGATTTGTTTGTGACCAATGGTTATGTAAGAGATTATACCAACATGGATTTTTTAAAATATATGGGTGATTTTTTACATAACAGAAGTGTGATGCGGACTGATCTGCTAGAACTCGTGAAAAAGATTCCTGTATATAGTTTTAAGAATCATATGTTTAAAAACAATGGCGACCTTACTTTCAGCAATGTTGGAAAATTGTGGGGCCTGGATGCAATATCAAACAGCAATGGCGCTGCTTATGCGGATTTGGATAATGATGGTGATTTGGATTTAATTGTAAACAATATCAATAAACCGGCTTTCATTTACCGGAATGAAGTAAATAATCAAAGAGACAATCATTATATAGCTTTGAAGCTGGAAGGTGCAGGGAAAAATACACAGGGTATCGGTGCAAAGGTATATATATTCAATAAAGGGAAACAACAATACCTGGAGCAAATGCCTGAAAGAGGATTTCAATCCAGCGTTTCTCTGGTGCTACACTTTGGACTTGGCAAGGAAAATAGTATTGATTCATTACGAATAATTTGGTTAAGCGGAAAAGAACAGGTGTTGCGTAATGTGAAAACAAATCAGTTCCTAACATTGAATGAAAAGGATGCAAGAGCTGATTTTCATATTCCTGCCATTCCATCATCCATATTTAAAGAAGTGAAATCATTAATTAATTATAAGCCTGCTGAAATTGGAATCAATGACTTTAAAAGGCAACCTTTATTAATCAATCCGCTTTCTTTTGTTGGACCCTGCCTGATTAAAGGAGATGTAAACAATGACGGACTTGAAGATATATATGTTGGCGGTGGCAATGGCAAAGCAGGTGCTTTATATATTCAACAAAAGAGCGGTGCCTTTATTCAAAAAACAGAATTGGCGTTTGAAGCAGATAGTTTTAGTGAAGATGCTGATGGATTGTTTTTTGATGCAAACGGTGATGGTTTTACTGATTTGTATGTTGTCAGCGGAGGCTATCATAATTATACAGCTAATGACCCTTTATTACAGGATAGGTTATATATAAATGATGGCAAAGGAAATTTTGTCAAAAGCAATAATGCATTACCCAAGATGCATGTAAGTAAAAGTTGTGTATGTGCAGCAGATATAAACGGGGATGGTTTTATTGATTTGTTTATAGGTGGCAGAGTAATACCTGGCAGGTATCCTGAAACACCCCCGAGCTTTATATTAATCAATGATGGAAAGGGTCATTTTACAGATCAAACTGCCATTATTTGTCCAGAACTTCAGAAAGCCGGTATGATAACAGATGCTGCATGGATTGACATCAACAATGATAAGAAGCCTGATTTGGTAGTTGTGGGTGAATGGATGCCTATTAATATCTATATCAATAATAACGGTAAACTCGAGAATAAAACTAAAGAATATTTTGATAAGGATTATAGTGGCTGGTGGAATAAATTATTGGTGGGTGATTTTAATAAAGATGGGAAGCCCGATTTAGTTGTTGGTAATCTGGGTCTTAATTCACAATGTAAAGCAAGTGATAAAGAGCCTGCTGAAATGTATTTCAAAGACTTTGATAATAATGGTTCCATTGACCCGATACTATGTCTTTATATACAAGGCAAATCTTATCCTTATTTAACAAGAGATGAGTTAGGTGACCAGATAAAAATGATGTATACGCGCTTTCCGGATTATAATAGCTATGCTGATGCTACATTAAAAGATGTTTTTTCTACTGACGAAATGAGAGGTGTACAGTATCTGCACGCTGACGATTTGTCTACTTCATATTTTGAAACAGGAGCCGATGGCAAATTTCATGAAAAAAAATTGCCATTACAGGCACAATTCTCTCCTGTTTACACAATTACTGCACTGGATTTTAATAAGGATGGTAACGAAGACTTACTCCTGTGCGGTAATATTCATCATGCACGTATACGTTTTGGGAATTATGATGCAAATTATGGCGTCCTGTTACAGGGAGATGGTAAAGGAAACTTCAGTTATGTAAGTCAGCAGGAATCAGGTTTTCACATGGTTGGTGATGTACGAAGTGTAATCAGCATAAACAATATCTTATTGTTTAGTATTAATCAACAGGAGATAAAGAGTTATAGTTTACGATAAAAGAAATATGAATTTATGTTTAAAAATCAAAATATGAAAAAGCAATCGGGTTTTGCATTCCTGTTTTTATTAATCGTCTTTGCGACCAATCTGAATGGTCAGCAAGGTCGAATGAAGATTGATCTTTCAGGAGAATGGCGCTTCAGCCTCGATAAAGCTAAGGCCGGTCTGATCGAAAAATGGTACGAAGGAAGATTAAAAACGATGGATAATGGCCCGACAGAAATTGCCCTGCCCGGCACAACAGACGAGGCAAAGGCGGGCATTCCCAATCCCGAAAAGCCTAATCTCTACAAACTTTACCGGCCGAATGTCTATACTGGGCCGGCCTGGTACCAGCGTGAGGTCGACATACCCGCTACCTGGAAGGGCAAGCATGTTACTCTTTTCCTGGAGCGAAACCATTGGGTCACTCACGTCTGGTTGGACGGGCAGGACTTTGGCACGCACGACAATGTGATCTCGCCACAGGTTTATGACTTGGGTATTTATATTACACCTGGGAAGCATCGGCTGACGATCTGCGTGGATAACACACTGAAATTCAATCCTGGCTGGAACGTTAATATCTGGGACGAGGATACCCAACCTAATTGGAATGGCATTGTGGGCGCGATTAACTTATGCGCTGTCGATCCTGTCGCGCTGAGCAACGTGGAAGTCTATCCTGACGTGGATCGCAAGTTGATCAGAGTCGAGGTCCGTATCAGCAACGTCACTGGCTCGCCAGTTAGCGGCAATGTTCGATTCTCCATAACGGATACAATCGGATCTTCTATAGGAGCACCCGTCATTAAACCTTTTTCCGCACAAAACAGCGAGTCTGAATTAACATTGGAAATTCCAATGGGAAATAAGCCTAAATTGTGGGATGAGTTTTCACCCAATCTTTATGTGCTTAAATGCTCTCTTTCCTCGAAGAGCCCGGAATTCCTAAGCGAAAAAATCATTACCTTCGGTATGCGGAAGCTCGCAATTCAAGGCACTGTATTCACCATGAATGGGCGTCCTCTTATGCTGCGTGGTACCTTAGATTGCGCTATCTATCCGCTGACGGGTTATCCGCCCACTGACGTTGCCTCATGGAGACGTCTCTTTAAACTCATAAAATTGTATGGTTTGAATTTCATCCGTTTTCATACATGGACTCCATCTGATGCTGCATTTACAGCAGCGGACCAGGAAGGCGTTATGATTCAGGCGGAAGGTCCAGTGGGCGAAACTGTCGGCGTGAATCCACAGCAAGATGCTTTCATAGAGCAAGAGCTGATGGGAATAATTCATACCTATGGGAATCATCCATCCTTTTGCCTGATGACACTTGGCAATGAATATGGCGGACCCAACGAAATCCTGACTCATTGGGTCGATATGCTCATCAAGGGTGATAATCGCCATTTTTATAGCTCTCCATCTGCCGGTCAGCTTACGGCTAATCGCCAGTGGACGGAAGATTGGCAGGGAAGGGGAATCCATGGACCGGGTACCATGAGCGATGCCCTGAGTGCCATCACTCATGTTGCTGATTGGTTTCTTTCAGACAGATTTCCCAGTGACTCGTCCGCACTCTTAAAGGATATCAAGCCCCCGGTCATAGGTCACGAAATCGGCCAGTGGACATTCTATCCCAATTTTGATGAAATCAAGAAGTATACAGGGGTTTTGAAAGCGAAAAACTTTGAACTTGTCCGTGATAGCCTGAAGGCTAATGGGATGTTGGATGAGGCCCGATCATTTGTCCAATTCACAGGGAATCAAGCAGTGTTACTTTACAAGGAAGAGATTGAAAACTTGCTGCGTACCCCCGGTTATGCCGGATTTTCCCTCCTGGATCTACACGATTATCCGGGCCAGGGAACAGCACTGGTAGGGTTGCTTGACCCTTTCTGGGTTTCCAAGGGATTTATCACCCCCGGGGAACACAAGCGGTACTGCGGCGCTACCGTCCCATTGATTAAATTCCCCAAACGAACCTATACTACGACTGAAGCCTTTTCTGCCAAGGCGGAAGTGGCCCATTTCGGCCCATCCGATTTGAAGTGTATACAACCTGAATGGACGATCCGTAGCGAAAAAGGCCAGCTTATAGCTAATGGATCATTGGCAACATTAAATCTGGTCACGGGCAAGCTTAATGACCTGGGCGAAATCCACGCTCAACTCAATAAAGCGATCGCACCTGGCAAATTTACCGTCACAGTTTCGCTTAAGAACACCTCTTTCTCCAACAGTTGGGATATTTGGGTCTATCCCCAGCCTGCTCCGACGATTGCCCCAAATAATGTAACCGTTAGCCATAAATGGGATGAGGCCACCAGGAAAGCACTTGCTGAGGGCAAAAGGGTAGTTCTATTCCCTGACACGCTTAATTCCGCGCAATACGTCATAGGCTCCTTTTTGCCCGTCTTTTGGAGCCCCATAATGTTTCATGCCATCCCCAATACTATGGGCATTCTATGCGATCCCGGGAATCCGCTTTTCTCTCTGTTTCCCACCGATGCTTACAGCAACTGGCAATGGTGGAATCTGATTCAGGGATCAAAGACCATTATACTGAACGACACCCCTGCCGGGTTCCGTCCCCTCATCCAGGTGATCGATAACTTTGCTCGCAACTACAAACTCGGAAACGTTTTTGAGGCCAGGGTGGGCAAGGGCAGCTTGCTGGTTTGCAGTCTCAACCTTACGGATGAGAAACTGCCTGAAACGGCCGCATTTCTGAAAAGTCTATATAACTATGTTGGTTCAAACTCGTTCAGTCCTGTCCAGGAGTTAGATCTTAGAACTCTGGATAAGATTCTTTCGCGATGATATAGATGGATGGGCTGAGCGGAAATTCAGGATCGTAGTGGGAGAAACATGGCGACAAAATGAGTTAGGTGTTTACAAAGATAAATTCAATACCCAGGTTCTGTCACGAGGAGTTGTAATGGTAAAAATAAATAAACAGTTACGTTAACTGATGAGCGCATTATTTTGATATTTAATATTTTATTATACAAACCTTTGATAATAATTTTTTTACTGATGAAAAAAAGTATATTCTGCTTTGCAGCAATGCTCTTGATTGTGTCGAATATTGAATCACAAACGACAATCTCCTTAAGTGCAAAGGATAAAGGAAGGGTTTTTGAAGGGATAGGGGCTGTCAGTGCCGGGGCTTCCAGTCGTAATCTGGTTGATTACCCCGAAAAGGAACGCTCCGAGGTGCTTGATTTTCTGTTTAAACCAAAGTTCGGTGCAGGTTTCCAGCACCTTAAAGTTGAAATTGGCAGTGGCGAGAATTCCACTTGCGGTAGTGAACCTTCTCATGCCATTACCCGCGAGGAATTGCTTGACCCTAAACCAAGAGGTTATGAGTTTTGGTTGATGGCGGAGGCGCGCAAACGCAATCCAGAGATCATGCTGGACTGTCTTCCCTGGGCTTATCCAAGTTGGGTTGGCAATCGTTTTTCCCAGGAGTCTGCCGATTGGTTTGTGGCTTTTTTGGAAGTTGCCAGGAAACACTATGGTCTGGAGATGGACTGGGTTTCTGCTGCCCAAAACGAAATGGGAACCGATTTGAATTGGATAGCTAATTTTTTGCGTCCAACATTAGATGCCCACGGCTTTTCAAAAGTCAAGCTTCAGGCGCCGGATGATGACAGTGAATATTGGCAGGTATTTGATGAGCTTGAAAAGAACGCCCAGTTTAACCAATTGATTAATGCTGTTGGTTATCACTATGTGGATGGTCGTGAGCCTTGGGAGATCGACCAGAAAGCAGGCCGTGATGCGACAGCCAAAGCCAAGCAATCAAACAAGCCGCTATGGGCAAGCGAGGAATGGAGCCAGTCAGGGCAGGAATGGGGCGGAAAAGGTGCCCTGTATCTGGCCCGGTTGATGAATAAACTATATTCGCGTGACAGGATCACAAAATTCGAGATTTGGTGTCCTTTTGATGGTATCTACAATCAAATTATTTGGCCTAATACCGGAGCATTGCAAGCCGATTCGCCATGGGATGGTCACTATACTATATGGCCGGCAGTATGGGCTCTGGCCCATACGACCCAATTTGCTGAACCCGGCTGGATATATATGGATGGAGCTTGCGGGCAATTTGATCCGATTACCTGGCGCGGTAGCCATGTGGCAATGCGTAATCCGAAAACAGGCGATTGGTCGGTCATCTTTGTAACCGGAGAAAAGCAGAAGGTAAAGCTCGCTATAGGTTCAGGGCTTAAGACTGGCCCTGTTAATGTGTGGAAATCAACTGAAAAAGACCAATTTATCAAACAAACACCACTGCAATTGGATAAGAATTCGATAGAAATCGATCTGGAAGCTGATGCAATTTATACCTTAACCAGTACTACTGGACAAGCAAAAGGTTCTTATGGTGTTCCTCCCGAAAGCA
This sequence comes from Bacteroidales bacterium, assembly GCA_025358645.1. GTDB lineage: Bacteria > Bacteroidota > Bacteroidia > Bacteroidales > VadinHA17 > LD21. The sequence goes on along the minus strand of JANYIW010000359.1, from coordinate 11,880 downwards.
AGCCTTTTCCATTTCCATTCACTGAGAATTTTAATAGTTACTCCTCCGGCGAAACACCACGCTATTTCTCCGATCAGAAAGGCACTTTCGAGGTCTGTCAATCACCTAAAGGTGGAATGTGCATGGTACAGATCGTTCCTGAGCAGGGAATCTTATGGTATGACAACTGGATATTGAAACCGCACACATTATTTGGTGACCTTAATTGGCATGATTACGCTATTGAGGGCGACGTTTTACTTGCTGGCGGTGATGTAGAGATCGGCGGTCGCTATGCCGATCGAAATAAGCTGGGCTTCCGCTGGATTCTAACGCGTGATGGACGGTGGCAACTTAACTGGCAATACTCCATTCTCGCTTCGGGACAAATTGAGAATTTCAAGCCTTCGGCCTGGCACCATCTCCGCCTGGAAATGAAGGGCGAAAAAATTACCGGCTTTGTAGATGATAAAAAATTGGCGACCATTTCAGACAAATCAGGCTTAAATGGCATGGCTTTCATCGCTAGCACCTACGATAGAAATTTGTTCGACAATATTTCTGTGGAACCTTTTTCTCCTGAATAATGTGAAGGTATCGTTCTGGTTGCAACCGGTAAAATATTACGCTGGAATAGCATGGATTCTAAGGGCAGAAATGGGCAAGCATGGCCGAATTTAGCCTGGTTCCGATAAATTAATTTATTGAGTATCCGATAAGTAAGTTTGACTGCCTGAATTTATGGCTTACTTATTTTAACCATTACAACTCCTTGTGCCAGAACCTGTGCAGTAAAACTATTCTTATAAATGCCTAATTCTTTCTGCCTCCAAAGATCTCGGACAGACTGCTTCCCTGAAAGATGTAAATCTGACCAATCACAAATAACCTCTGTAGCTTCCTTCCCGCGGTTAAACAAACCTATTGCCAGAGATCCGTCAGCCAGATTTTTAACCATAATAAAGCATTCTTTTGATTTTTCAATAACAAATCCGCTTTCACCTAACTGATCCTGGTTCACATCAATAACTTCAGGATTGCAAAGGACATTAAGAGTAAATTCATCTAGTTTCGACATATCGCCACTATAAATTAATGGAGCCGCCAGAAGACTCCATAACGACATATATGCATATTGTTTAGCTGCCGGCATTAGTGATAGCTCAGTATTGCCCCATTTATTGGCTGTGCCAATCCAGCCGATTTGAATGTAATCCGGATCATTCCATTCGCCGGGTTTTGAATACTGCCTTATTTTGCTGTTCTTAATTGCTACATCAAAGATCTTATCAAGTTCGAAGCCCAAATCTCCGCTGGTTCTCCAACATTGGCCTCCAACCTCTCCACCCCATTTCCAAACTTCACTCATTCCATATTGACAAAGATTAAAAACAATGTCGCGATCCTGTGATTTAAGAAGATTTCCCATTTGACGATATGGTTTCTGGTAAGATGCTATACTTGTATCATTTTTGATTATATCGCCATAGGAACACCAGTCGTATTTGAGGAAATCAAATCCCCAGGCTGCAAACTGTCTGGCATCCTGTTCTTCGTGTTGGTAGGAACCGGCAAAACCACCACATGTTAATGGTCCGGGTGAAGTATAAATCCCGGCTTTAAGTCCCATTGAATGAATATAATCTGTAAGATTCTTCATGTCGGGAAAATGCTTATTTGGAATAATATTCTCCTGCTTATCTCTAAGTGGGCCAACACGAAGGGAATCATTACTCTTTGGCGCATTCATCCAGCAATCATCAATATTAACATATTGATAACCAACATCAGCCATTCCGCTGCTTATCATTTCATCAGCTGCCTCCCGGATCATTTTATCGGTAATACGGTTGTAATGTGCATACCAGTGGTTCCAGCCCATTGGCGGGGTCAGGGCTAATTTATCACCAACTGCTATTTTAAATTTTCTTGTGCTGGTTCCTTTCGGATTCTTTGCTTTAATCACTATGTTATAATCCCCTTTCAGAGGTGAAGTGCCTGTAATGATACCGGAAGCAGGATCAAGTTTTAACCCATCGGGCAATCCTTCAGCTGAAAAGCGGATTGGTCTTTCGCCCTGGCATGGAATACGGTATAAAAATGGATTTCCAGGCCGGCAACCATAAACCATAGGTCCATTAATACGGGGAGCTGGTTTTGGATGCGGCGTATACAATAAAAGGGTATCCCTATTTTTTTGAAATCCCGGTTCAAAGCAATACGATGACAAAGGCATTATTGCCAAAAATAAAAGGGTTGATAGTTTAACCATACTGATTCTAATTCTTTTATTCATACTATTCTTTTTTAAGTCTGGAGTTCTAAAATGTTCATCTTAAATCGGGAAAATCGACCATATTAACCACCATCAATCGTTTTTGAGAGGCAATAAATATGTAGTGATTAAAAATAATTTTAATATACATAACAACGTCTAAAATACTACTTTTGTAACTATAATTATAAAAGGTTAACCCCCAATCTGATAAATAATGGAATTAAATTTTCTTACTGCCATATCTCCCCTTGATGGAAGATACAGACAAAAAGTTGATGAACTTGACCTGTATTTTTCTGAATTCGGGCTGATCAAGTACCGTCTGATGGTAGAAATAGAATATTTTATCGCCTTGTGCAACATACCGCTCCCCCAGTTGCTGGATTTTAAAAAGGATAACTTCAAAGTCTTACGGTCAATATACGAAGATTTTGACTTAACAGAGGCTGAAAAAATAAAAGAGAGAGAAAAAGTCACAAATCATGATATTAAGGCAATAGAATATTATCTGAAAGAGAAGTTTGTTCAGTCTGGTTGGGGTAATTGGAGCGAATTCATTCATTTCGGACTTACCTCGCAGGATATTAATAATACTGCAATACCTCTATCTCTTAAAGATGCGATGATAAATGTCTATTTCCCAATTCTTTATGAATTGAGAGAGACATTGGCTGCTTTTGCCGATGACTGGAAAGATATTCCAATGCTTGCCAGGACACATGGTCAGCCGGCTTCTCCAACCAGGTTGGGTAAAGAGATTGAGGTATTTATTTCCAGGATAGATGGACAGATCAAGTATTTTGGACAAATTCCATACTCTTCTAAATTCGGTGGTGCAACGGGAAATTTTAATGCGCATAAAGTTGCTTATCCCGATATCGATTGGCTCTCCTTTGCAAACAACTTTGTCAATGAAGAACTCGGTCTTGAAAGGTCACAGCCAACAACACAGATTGAACATTATGATAATCTTGCTGCATTATTTGATAATATGCGACGGATAAATGTTATACTTACCGATATGGCCCGTGATTTCTGGTTGTATATTTCAATGGATTATTTCAGACAAAAGATAAAAAAAGGGGAGATTGGTTCCTCAGCTATGCCACATAAAGTAAATCCGATTGATTTTGAAAACGGCGAAGGAAACCTGGGATATGCAAATGCTATCTTTGAACATCTTTCAATGAAACTGCCGATATCAAGACTTCAACGTGACCTGACTGATTCTACCGTGCTGAGAAACATCGGTGTTCCGATTGGTCATTCATTAATCGCATTTAATTCATTATTGAAAGGCCTTAATAAACTGATTGTCAACAGAGAAAAAATAAAAAGTGACCTGGAAAATAACTGGGCTGTTGTAGCAGAAGCTATCCAGACAATATTGCGAAGAGAAGGCTATCCAAACCCGTATGAGGCACTTCTTGATCTGACAAGAACTAATCAGAAAATCACTTTTGATTCAATAACGAACTTCATAGAAAACCTGGATATTAACGATAATGTAAAAGCAGAACTTAAGGCTATCTCTCCATTCAATTACACAGGTTTTTAATCAAATAAAATTTAGATGAATAATATCCGGTTGCTGCTTAAATATTTTGCTCCTTATAAATGGTCAGCGGTAAAAAATATCCTGTACAATCTTCTGAGTGCATTGTTTGCTCTGCTTACTTTTACTCTTGTATATCCTTTCTTAATGGTTCTTTTCTTACCCGCTGTGGTCGTCACAAATCCTGGCGCTTTTCAGTTAAATGCAGATTATATCCAGGCTTTCGGTAAATACTATCTTTCCGTATTTATTGAAAAAAACGGACAATCGGGCGCTTTGATATTAATAGTCCTTATTGTGATTAGTGCAAGTCTCTTCAAAAATGGCTTCATTTTTCTGGCGAATAACTGTATGGCATTTATCAGATCCAGTACAGTTCGTGATCTTCGTAAAAAGCTTTATCACAAGATTCTGAGACTGCCGCTTTCATTCTTTACCGATGCAAGAAAAGGGGACGTAATGACAAGAATATCAAATGATGTACAGGAGATTGAGATTTCTGTAATTGCATCACTTACAATGATGTTCAGGGATCCCATGTATATCCTGATTTTTGTAACATACCTTTTTGTTACCAGTTATGAGTTAACGCTTTTCGCACTTGTTCTTTTACCGGTGAGCGGATGGCTGATCGGCCGGGCAAGCCGGACTCTGAGGTCGTCATCACTTCTTGGACAACAACATCTTGGCCGGCTTCTTTCTATTGTTGAAGAGACTCTGACAGGTTTAAGGATAGTCAAAGGTTTCAATGCTGAAGAAAAAATGAAGGTCCAGTTTGCCGAATCAAATGAGAAGTATGCAAAAGTTTTCAGGAGGGTAATTCGAAAAGCTTACCTGGCATCACCTATCAGCGAATTTCTTGCAACAATTGTTGTTATGATTATTTTGTATGTTGGTGGCAACCTTGTTCTTCATGGATCAGGTAACATGACTGCTGCAGATCTGATTGTCTTTCTGGTTGTTTTTTCTCAGATAATCCAGCCTGCAAAGAACATTACTACCGCATATTTTGCAATTCAGAAAGGCATGGCATCAATTGACAGGATTGACCAGGTGCTCGATGCTGAGGAAACCATAACAGAAAATGAGAATGCATTAGCTGTCAACGGATTCAAAGATTCAATTGAATTTAAAGGAGTATGGTACGCGTACAACAACGAACCGGTACTAAGGGATATAAATCTGAAGATAAAAAAAGGTCAGACAGTTGCCATAGTCGGAAAGTCGGGCGCAGGAAAATCGACTCTTGCAGATCTTCTTCCGCGATTTATGGACAGTGATAAAGGTACTATTCTGATCGATGGCGTGGATATCCGCGATCTGAAGATCAGAGACCTTAGATACCTCCTGGGAATAGTAAGCCAGCATCCGATTCTTTTTAATACTTCTTTTAAAGAGAATATAGCATTCGGAGTTGAAAAAGCAGATATGGTGAAAGTTGAATCTGCTGCCAGAATTGCCAACGCACACGACTTCATAATGGAAACTGAACTCGGTTACGAAAACTTAGTGGGAGAATCAGGCAATAAGCTAAGTGGTGGTCAGAAACAAAGAATAAGTATTGCCAGGGCTATTATGGCTAATCCACCGATATTGATTCTCGATGAAGCAACTTCCGCTCTCGATACAGAATCTGAAAGACTGGTTCAGGATGCAATACTCAAACTTATGAAAAACAGAACATCACTTGTAATTGCGCACAGGTTATCAACAATTCAGCATGCCGATTTGATAGTTGTTCTTGATGAAGGTATGATAGTTGAGACAGGGACACATGCGGAGCTGATGACAAAACACGATGGTGTCTATAGAAAACTACATAGTTTTCAGGCTATCTGATAATTAGAATTTGGATTTTGAAAATAGTAAAATATTTAACCACGGATTTCACGGAGTAGCACGGAGAAAACACGGATTTTAAACTCCGTGAATCTCCGTGTTCTCCGTGGTAATAAATAAAATTATGCACAGTATTGTAAAATTCGTAATGGTTTTAATCTTAATGGCTGGTGTTTCAGCTCAGGCCCAGAAACCAAAACATACATTCAGGTTAGGAACGTCTGACTTTCTTCTTGATGGACAGCCATTTCAGATAATAAGTGGTGAAATACATCCTGCCAGAATACCTGCTGAATATTGGAGGCACAGGATTCAAATGGCAAAAGCTATGGGTTGCAATACTATATCAGCTTATATTTTCTGGAACTTTCATGAATCTGAAGAGGGAGTATATGACTTCAGTACCGGGAATCATAATTTAAGTCAGTTTTTTAAAATTGTACAGGAAGAGGGGATGTGGCTAATTCTAAGACCAGGTCCTTATGTTTGTGCAGAATGGGAACTTGGGGGGATTCCTCCTTACCTTTTACGCATCCCTGATATAAAATTAAGATGTCTGGATCCTCGCTATATGGCAGCCGCAGAAAAGTACATTTCCAGGCTGTCTGAAGAAATTAAACCATACCTCATTACGAAGGGTGGACCAATATTAATGTTACAGATTGAAAATGAGTATGGGAGCTTCGGTAATGACAAGAATTACCTGATGAGACTTAAAGAAGTCTGGGCTTCATTAGGGATTGATATCCCAACATTCACCGGTGATGGTCCCTCAACAAAGATGTTAGAAGCGGGTACTTTGCCGGGAAGCGCTGTTGGTCTTGATTCAGGAAGTTCTTTGGAAGATTTTGCACTGGCCGCTAAAATGAACCCGGGTGTACCTGTTTTTAGCAGTGAGACTTATCCAGGCTGGCTTACTCATTGGGGCGAGAAATGGGCAAAACCTGACTCAGCTAATTTGTTAAATGAGGTGAAATTCCTTATGGACAACAAGAAGTCCTTTAATTTTTATGTTATTCATGGCGGAACCAACTTTGGATATACTGCCGGAGCCAACTCCGGAGGTAAAGGCTATGAACCTGATGTTACCAGTTACGATTATGATGCACCTGTTAATGAGCAAGGCAAAGCTACACCTAAATATATGGCTATCAGGACTCTGATAGGCTCATATCTTCCTAAGGGTAAAAAGCTTTCACCTATACCTGACCCGGTTCCTACCTTTGAAATATCTCCGGTAAATATGCAACCATTTACTGCCATCTGGGATAATCTTCCTCTACCGCTGATCTCAGAGCGGCCAAAAACATTTGAAGCTTATGGTCAGAATTATGGTTTTATTTTATATAAAATTGAACTTGTCGGACAAAAAAACGGGAAGCTTACTGTGAATGATATTCACGATTATGCAACTGTCTTTTTGAATGGAACTTATATCGGAAAACTCGACAGACGGGAGGGTATAAATTCAATAGAAATACCGGCAAGCAATGAAGAAGTCCCGGTCCTTGAAATATTTGTTGAAGCTATGGGGCGTATTAATTATGGTAAGAATATTATTGACAGAAAAGGGATAACTGACAGTGTAACCCTGAACGGAAGCACTTTGCTGAACTGGAAGGTATATAAGCTTCCAATGGACAGGAAATATGTTTATGATCTAAGGTCTTCCGGAAAATCAATCAAAAAACCCGGAGTCTTTTTCAAAGGTAATTTTATTCTGACAAGGGCGGAAGGAAACGTAGGTGCTGATACATTTATTGACCTCACCAACTACACCAAAGGAATTGTTTGGATTAATGGGCATAATCTTGGCCGTTACTGGAATATTGGGCCTCAGAAAAGACTTTACTGCCCAGCTCCATGGCTAAGGGAAGGACTGAATGAAATCATGGTGTTTGATTTGCATCAGACCGAGGCAAAGTGGATCACAGGGACTAAAACTCAGGAGTAAATGTTCATTTGAAATTTACAGCTCAATGTACAAAAAAATAGTTCTTCTATTTCTTCTGGCAGCTTGTGCCGGTAATTTTCAGGCACAGATCCAGAAAAACAAACAAAACGAGGAGAAATGGTCTAAAAGAATGGCAAATACAATCCTTTCCAGATCAGACAGCCTGATATATTATGTTGACCGGAATCCCAAGTGGACCTACGATGTTGCTTTCCTTGGTATGGCAATTGACAGGCTGGGCAATACCGATATCAAGTACTCAAAATATTTGGAAGACTGGGTCAATCATTTTGTAAAGGCCGACGGATCAGTAGTTGATTACAGACTTAAGGAATATAACCTTGACAGGATTTTTCCGGGTCGCGATGTCATTACAGTATATAAAAGGAATCCAGATCCGAAGTATAAAATTGCACTCGATAATTTTATTGAACAGCTTAAGAATCAACCAAAAACTAACTCCGGAGGTTATTGGCATAAGAATATTTACCCATCTCAGATGTGGCTTGACGGTATCTTCATGGCGTCGACATATATGGCTCAGTATGCAAAAGAATTCAACACTCCGGAATGGTTTGATATAGCATGCGCTCAAACAAAAATGATCTATGATAAAACGCTTGATCCTCAGTCAGGTCTTCTCATGCATGCATGGGATGAGAGCCGCTCACAGAAATGGTGCGATCCGTTGACAGGTAAGTCACATTATCCATGGAGCCGGGCAATGGGCTGGTATGTGTTGGCAATTGAAGACATTCTTGAATACCTGCCTGAAAATCATCCCGACAGAGCCGATCTAATCAGAATTCTTCAGAAAACCTGTGATGCATTGTTAAAGGTAAGAGATCCTAAAACCGGTCTGTGGTTTCAGGTTCTAAACAGAGGTGGCAAAGAAGGAAACTATATTGAAGGTTCAGGATCAGCAATGTATACCTATGCTTTCGCACGGGGTGTAAATAAAGGTTATCTTGATAAAACATATCTTTCCGTTGCCAATAGCGCATTCGACAGTATTATTAAAGAGCTTATAACAGTCGATGAAAAAGGAATCGTTACAATGCATAATATCTGCGGCGGCTGCGGACTTGGTGGCAATCCATACAGGGATGGTTCGTATGAGTATTATATAAATGAAAAACGGATCGATAACGATACAAAAGGTGTTGCGCCGTTTATTATGGCAGCTACTGAGCTTGACAGATAGTGGTTCCAATTATTTGATGTCGAATAGCCTGCATATATGCCTGTTATAGACATTTTCATAAACACACTTTGATACGGTTTCCTCATTGGATTCCAATAGCCTGTAATAATCCTTCATCTTTAAGGCTGCAAGTTTATATGCCACATGTATTAATTGCCTCATATTCGGATTATAATCAGAACTCCCCGGTATATGCCTCAAGGTGCCTGCAAATTTTTTGCTTGTCCATTCAGATACTTCCTGTTTCGAAGGGAGTGAAGACACATTAATATCAATGACATCTGAGTATGGAGCACATAACTCTGCGATTTTATCCAGAGATTCAGCATAAATCTTCTTGACAAATTCAAGCGCCTCTCCATCAGATTCAGCCAGACCGATAACCTCTTCAAGCCAGGTAGTACCTGCCGTTTTCAGGTGTATTCCTTTACTATATGTTTTAATTATTGAACCAATGTGAGAATAGATTGCAAACTTATCTGATCCTGAATGAATGCTCATCTTCAGGTTTCCAGGCAGACCAAATTCCTTAACTGCATAGTCAATCACCATAAGATCAGATTCAAATTCATTTGCAAACAACAGAGGATCACCGACATAATCGACACCTTTATTGAATCTTCCTGAAAACTTGGGAGCAATTGTCTGAACAGGTATGTTTTCAGAGGCTAACATCTTAAGAATGAAAAACAGTTCAACAGGTGTCTGTGGCTGAGGAACTTCATCCATTGAAACTTCAGTGATAAAATTACTATTGCCTTTTGTCTTTTCAATTATTCTATGAATTTCCCCTGCTTTTATTGCTGCAAAAAGGTATTTTTCAGCTATTTGTCTTATCTGCGATTTTGTTGTCTTAAATGACAATTTTGATCCTTCGATTTTAAGATCACCTGTGTACTTTTCAACACCTGACATGAATTCATCAATTTCTGCCTCACCGGCTTTTTTCCCGATATAAGATGCCACATCTATTGTAAAAAAATCTGAGCACCCTATAAAACGATCAACAGTATCAAGGTTAATATGATCGGCATCAACGAAATATGGTTTATTAAATCCGGCGCTTTTTGTAACCGAATCTGCTTCAATCCTCACATCTATGGGTTGGGTGCCTATTGTAATATGTTCACGGTTTGATTTATTCCAGACAGGAGTTATATCAATACCTTTTTCAGCTGCTGCTATGATTGCTTTTAATTGGGCACTGCCCTGATGGCCAAATCTGTCGCCAAGGCCAATTGAATATTTACCCAGAGTTTTCATGGTTATTATTTATAAAAAAAAGTTAACATTTTCAGATGTTACAATATCAACCGGAAGATATTCGATTTTGTCAGGTATTTTATGCATTGACAAGTACTCGAATAATTTCTTTATACCCTTATAGGTTTGTTCCTCAGGTCTTTGACCAATTAAAAATCTGGTTGTACCAGACTTGAGGAACTTTACATTTAAATCCAGAAGATCGTATCCGATCAGATCGATTGATTTTAATCCATTTTTCTCAAGGTATAATGCAATTAGATAAGATCTTGAGCCGGTAATAAAAATTGATCTGATTCCCGGATTGTTCTCAAATGCTTTGTCGATAGCATATTTAACAGAATCAGAAGAGGGATCTGGAATATTGATGGTAATTTTTTTGCCATTATTCTTACCAGATTTTTGGAAATAGCTCAGAAATCCCTGAGTGCGGCTGTTCAGGTGGTGAATATTCTGTATATTTCTGGCAATGGTTACAACAAGTATGTCACTATTCCCGGGAGTAACCAAATCAATAAGTTGTCCGGCAACTCTTCCACTCTGAAAAATATCTTCTCCTATGTACGCGAGGAAATCGGTATCTTCAATATACCCATCGATGAAAACGAAGGGAACCTTCTCTTTATGAAGCCTTGAACAAAATGCGATAGATTCAGCCTTGAAAATTGGCGCAAGAAGTACTCCGTCTGGTTTGAGATCCAGAACGATATTGGTTTTTTTCTGAAAATCATCCTCACTTTGCAGATCAAATGTAACCTGACTAAGTGTAACCGGAAAGGGATCGAGCTCGTCAATAGCCCTCATCATACCGAGAGGATGCCTTTTCCAGAATGGATTGTCATCTGTTGGATCAGGTAGAAGTGAAACAAGATGAAATCGCTTCTTTGATTTTAATACCTGCGCCAAAACGTTTGGGGAGTAATTTGTCTCTTTCAGTATCTGTTGAACCTTCAAGCTTGTTTTTTCTGCAACCTCACCTCTGTTGTGTATTACCCGGTCCACTGTACCTATAGAAACACCAGCCATCCTGGCGATATCCTTTATCCTTGTTTTTCTCGGGGACATTATTTAATATTGTTCATTAAGATTAAATCCACTTTCAACATCTTTTTTTTCCCTTACTGATAGCGTTAATCAATAACTACTTTTTTGATTTTTGGCGCGAATACATTCATAATGATCCAGGCAAGAATATAGGCACAGGCAGCTATTGTAAACATTATAGTATATCCGGTTTCAACATGCCCTGCCTTTTTAAAGAAGTCAAGAATGTGTCCGGCAAAAATTGATACAAATGCGCCGGATACAGCCCCTGCCATACCTCCGATTCCAGTTACAGAACTGACAGCCCTCTTTGGAAAAGCATCTGATACTGTTGTAAAAATATTGGCCGACCATGCCTGATGTGATGAAGCAGCCAGACTTATCAGCGCTACTGCTCCCCATGTACTTACCCCTGTTGACTGAGCGAAGAAAACGGGAATTACGAGAAGTGCAAATATCAGCATTGTGTATTTTCTTGCATTGAATGGTGATATGCCTCTCTTAATCATGTATGATGAAATCCAACCACCACCGATGCTACCAACGGTAGTGGAAGTGTATATAACAACCAGAGGAAGCCCAAATGATTTAATATCAAGTCCGGCGCCTCTTACTGTAGATAGCCAGCCTGGGATCCAGAACAGGTAAAACCACCAGATAGGATCTGTCATGGCTTTTCCGATGAAGAAAAGCCATGTCTGACGGAATTTAAGTAACTTAAGCCATGGAATTGGTTTCTCACTTTCGTTTTTTTCATCAAGATC
>JANYIW010000331.1 GCA_025358645.1 Bacteroidales bacterium | reverse complement strand
TCGAACCGGCACAGCATTGCTACCACTGGTGTTTGAGACCAGCGCGTCTACCAATTCCGCCATCCGGGCGTAATAAACAGGACTGCGAAAATATAAAAAACTTTTGTCTTTTTACTTTCTTCGTCCACCATAGTTTTCTTTAACCACCATAACGAATTGAAGGTGATAGCGAAGGTGGATTATCTTTTGTCTTTATCTTGTTTCCTGACAAGAATTTCTCTGATCGCCAATTCTATTCCCTCCTCATCGTACCCACATTCCCTATAAAGTTCTTCCTGTGTGCCATGCTCTACAAAATAGTCTGGTATACCGAGCCGCCTCACTTCAGAGTTATACCCGTTGTCGCTCATGAATTCAATTACAGCGCTTCCAAATCCGCCCTTAAGTATTCCATCTTCAACAGTAATTATGTATCTGAATTTTTTAAAAACAGAATGAAGAGCTTCAATGTCAAGAGGAGAGACAAACCTCATATCAAAATGAGCAACTGATATATTTTCTTTCGCCAGTTTATTAACAACAGAAGCAACAACGATCCCGGGATGGCCAATAGATAAAACTACCAGATCATTCCCTTCACTTATCTGACGCGATTTCCCTATTTCAATTTCCACAAATGGTTTTTGCCATTCAGTATATATCCCTCGTCCGCGTGGATAACGGATTGAGAAGGGAAACTTGTTTTTCTCCAGCTGGGCAGTGTACATAAGATTCCTGAGTTCAATCTCGTCCATGGGAGCCGAGACAACCATATTTGGAATACTGCGCATGAATGCCATATCGAAAAACCCATGGTGTGTGGCGCCATCAGCTCCGACAAGACCACCTCTGTCAATACAAAATACCACATGCAGCTTCTGAAGAGCAACATCATGAATTATCTGGTCATAAGCCCGTTGGATAAATGATGAATAGATATTGCAGAATGGTATCATTCCCTGAGAAGCAAGTCCCGCAGAAAATGTTACTGCATGTTGTTCTGCAATACCGACATCAAATGTTCTTTCCGGCATCTCCTTCATCATAATGTTAAGAGAGCTACCTGATGGCATCGCGGGGGTGATACCGGTTATCTTATCGTTGAGTTTTGCAAGTTCGAGAATTGTTCTCCCGAATATCTCCTGGTAAAGAAGCGGTGAATCTGCCATTGAGGTATTGATTATCTCCCCGGTTTTTTTGTTGAACCGACCCGGTGCATGGAATGCTGTCTGGTCTTTTTCAGCTTGTTTGAACCCCTTGCCTTTTACAGTAATGCAATGAAGGAGCTTTGGCCCGGGTATTCTTTTCAAATCCTCCAGAACTCTAACCAGGTGAAGGACATCATGTCCATCTATCGGGCCGAAATATCTGAAATTCAGGCCTTCAAAGAGATTACTCCTGTCGAGTATGGTACTTTTAGCTCCTGCTTCAAGCTGGGCAGCCAATGTCCGTGCATTTGGTCCGAGTTTACCGAATACACCAAGGACTTTCCATACCTTGTCCTTAAACCTGTTATATGTTTTACTGGTTGTAATATCAAGGAGATACTCCTTCAGCGCACCGACATTAGCATCGATAGCTATATTGTTATCGTTAAGAATCACCAGAATATCAGACTTACCTATACCTGCATTGTTCAGAGCCTCGAATGCTTGTCCTGCTGTCATCGCTCCATCCCCGATAACTGCTACAACATGCCTTGTTTCTCCTTTACTACTGGCAGCAACTGCCATGCCGAGAGCAGCAGAAATAGAAGTAGAGGAGTGACCTGTTCCAAATGCATCATATTCACTCTCAGCCATCTTTGGGAAACCACTTATTCCTTTATATTTTCTGTTAGTGGAAAAAACTTCCCGTCGTCCTGTAAGAATTTTATGTCCATAAGCCTGATGGCCGACATCCCATATAATTTTATCATACGGGGTATTAAAGACATAGTGAAGGGCAACAGTTAACTCAACAACACCTAAACTTGCTCCGAAATGACCAGGGTTATTACACACGACATCAATAATAAACTGACGGAGTTCCGAACTCACTTGCGCAAGATCGCCCGGCTCAAGTTTCCTGAGGTCATCCGGAGTAAATATCTTAGAGAGTAGGTTCTCTTTCTGGTCCATTAAGAGATGATTAAAAAAATGACCAGCAAATATAACAATTATTATTCCTGAGTGTTTGCTGAAGCTTAGCCGGGATTTTCTTATTTTTGTTTCGGAATTCAGTGGTCAGGTACAATTTTTATGTAAAGCCGATGTTATAAATGAAATCAATTTGAGGATATGAACAGATCAGTTTTTTACATTCTGGGATTTTTTACTTTAGTCTTTTTTTCAGCATCATGTGTTTCCGGAAAGAAGTACAGTGGTTTGCAGGATACCAGCAAACAATTCATGAATGAGAGAGATGCTTTCAAAACCGACAATATCGGATTGGAAATGCAGAACAAGGAACTTAGAGCAAAGCTGGCCTTACTCGAAAAAGAGATGGGTACCGTGGAGCAGGATATTACTTCTGCTCAGAATGGGCGCGACAAGGCAGTTGATGATTATAACAGAATCTCATCAAAATATACTGAATTACAGAATGCTCAGGAGGATCTGATTAAAGGGAATGTGAAAGAGACTCAAAAATTGCTTGCCGAGCTTCAGACTGCCCAGGCAAACCTTCAGAAGAAAGAAGACCTGCTTCGTCAACTTGAGCAGAACCTTGATACAAAAAAATCATCACTCGATGAACTTACATTTGAGTTGGAAAAGAGGAACGCGAGACTGGCTGAACTGGAGAAGATTCTCGATGCGCAGAAAAAGATTGTACAGGATTTGAAGAGTAAAGTATCGGAAGCTCTCCTGGGATTTGAGAATAATGGACTTACAGTGACAATGAAGAATGGCAAAGTATATGTTTCACTTGATGAAAAACTCCTGTTTAAATCGGCAAGTTGGGATATTGATGCTAACGGGAAAAATGCGTTGAAAAAACTGGCAGGTGTACTTGAAAAAAATCCGGATATTCAGGTCTCGATCGAAGGCCACACAGATAATGTTCCATATAATCCGGGTAACAGTCAGTTAAAGGATAACTGGGATTTGAGCGTAAAAAGGGCCACTACAGTTATCAGAGTGCTGCTCGAAGGATCTAAAATTGATGCAAGTCGTTTAACTGCCGCAGGAAGAAGTCAATATTTACCTGTGGATGATCACAATACTACTGAAGCTCGTCAGAAGAACAGAAGGACCGAGATCATTCTTACTCCTGATCTGACCGAACTATACCGGTTGATAGATAAATACTAGGGTTACTATTTAGAGAATTCCCGGAGTTTCACATTTATATTCTTAAGAGCCTTAAGGAGATCGTCTTCAGGCGTGAGGAAATCCTGATTGCCCCAGAATAAAGGGTCGTAGTTTGATATAGTCTTAGAGAAAATTGAATGTATCGGTGCAAGTTCTTCCCGGTCAAACCGGGAAACATTTGTTAGTTCGGTCTCTGTTATTGCCAATTCAAAAAATACTTTAAACTGCGTATGGAAAAGTTTCTTCTTCTGCCTTGATGTGAATATCAAATCACCTCTTACATGGTTTAAAAAATACCTGTTGTTCATTTTCCGGTAACTAACTGAATACTTTACTGAGGCTGGCCAGGTGTCAAATCCATGTGATGAGGATGAAATAAACGAATTTTTTATTTTATGGATTAATTTCGGATTGATTTCAAATTCAGCGTTAAGGATACCATAATCAACAGTATTAATATATATAGTTCCTTTAAAAAGAGGAAGTTCTATATTTTCATGTTGTTCAAATTC
Organism: Bacteroidales bacterium; assembly: GCA_025358645.1. GTDB lineage: Bacteria > Bacteroidota > Bacteroidia > Bacteroidales > VadinHA17 > LD21. The sequence goes on along the minus strand of JANYIW010000331.1, from coordinate 5,397 downwards.
AATTGCATAAGCTGCTTCATCATCATAAGTTACAATATCTGTTATCCTGTAAGAGTAGTCATTCATGCTCTCCCTGGTCAGGAAATCAAAGGTATTTTTTGCACCATCGAGATCAAGACATGTACTTAGACCTGCCTTAAGTCGTATTGTCAGGGTGTCGCTACGATCGGTATTTTCAATTTTTCTGCTTTTATAAACTTTTATCTGGTCGCCATATAAAGTTCCCGAGTATGCACTTTTATAGATCTGCAAAATTGCTTCTGAATAGGTCTGAAGTTCTGATTTCTTCATAACACCTTCCCTGTAAAAACCTATCATTAATGTGGGGGTATCACCATAATTATGAGGAATTGCCTTAAGTGCACGGCTAATGATCTCCTGGGGGTTCTGATTTCTGATAATTATCTCAGGGATGGAGATGAATTCTCTCTTCATCGAAATTGTAAGGTTATTTCCAAAGGCTTTTTTAACAGGGATTTCTCTTCCCAGATATCCAAGATATGAAACGGACAATGTGTCGCTGTATAAATCTGAGGTGATTTTCATGCCAAAATCACCATTATTATTAGATACAGTTCCTTTACCCTTATTCCTTAATGCGATAGTTGCAAAAGGTAAGGGTTCAAAAGTCTCATCATCAACGATTTTCCCGGTTATATATTTTACTTTATCTGTTATTGAAGAATCTGTTGGAAGATAAGTGTGTCTTTCAGCATGAGAGATAATGATATACTTATCAATAACTGAAAAAACCAGGGAGTCGTTTTTTAGTAAACTATCAAGAATGATACTTAGCTTTGTATTCCTGAAAGTCATCACCGTCTTTTTTCCCTGGTCGATCAGGCGGCTGTCGTAAGTAAAGTTATAACCTGTTTGCCGTGTAATAATATCCAGAGCATTGCTTGTTTTAACAGTACCTGCCCTGAAGGTAAATGTTGAGTCAAGAATGCTTTTCTGGCATACCGCTCTTTCCGTAAGGATCAGTGTAAGGAATAATGCAATGACTAAAAACTTTAAACAAATATTGCCATTGTGAGATGACATTTTTCAGCGATGAGTTATTTTTTTGTAAGACGGTAAACATTACCATCTTTCGTATAACCCAGGTTAAAGCTAGTACAAATTAAACGAATTATTGTTTCCCGGGATTGATTATCAATCGGAGAGACCCATGTGTTTTCAAGTATCTCCGGATCGTCAGTAATAATATCCATATTGTAAACCCGCTTAAGGTCGTTGAATACAACATCTAGTTTTTGGCCGTTATAGACAAGCAGTCCTGTCTTCCATGAAAGGTAGTTTGGATTATTGTTAAGTGTTTTGGCTGATGCTTTTGAATTCATTGTTCCCACAAAGCCCGGATCGAGTTGAATAGCCTGTGAACCTGAATTACCGGATACAAGGACTTTCCCTGTTTTTACAAAGACCTCAACCGCTGATTCAGTATTATTCGTAATCACATTGAAGGATGTTCCGACAACTGTCACTTTAGCTTTACCGGCATCAATAATAAATGGTTTTGAAACATCAGGAGATATTTCGAAGAAAGCTTCTCCTGCAAGTTGTACATCCCTGCCATGTCGGCCAAAATTTTTCCTGTAGCTGAATTCAGAATTCCGGTTAAGATAAATCTTACTTCCATCGGGTAGTGAAACGAGGACATTCTTTTGTTCGTTTCCTGCAATAACAGTAATTTTTTTGCTTAAATAACCCGAGTTATTCATGTAGATTGAAGCAGTTCCAAGACCTAACAAAATAAGTGCAACGGCTGCAATTCTAAAGAGAGTAGTTCTCATAAAGCTGAACCTGACGGGGCTATCACTTATTTTAGCAACATTTTCCTTCAGCCTTGAATGAACATTTTCCCAGGCTTTATCAATATCTATTTCCTCCTGATTATCCATATTCTTTAAATCTTTCCACATTTTTCCTGAATTATTCGGATCCTCAGCCATAAACCTTTCGAGAAGATCAGTCTGCTCTGTTTTTTCATCTGAAAGGTTAGAGGCTAGCTCTTCCCACTCCTTATCCGTGAATCTCTCTGTATTTTTCATCTCTTTAATCATTGTGCTAATTCTTTTCTGAATTCTTTAAGCGCTCTGCCCATATTCGCTTCTACTGTTTTTACCGAGACTGATAATTTTTCTGCTATCTCGTTATATTTAAGTCCTTCAAATCGGCTCATGGTAAATATCTTTCCGCATCTTTCCGGGAGTCTCTCAAGTATCCTGGCAATTTTTTCCTGTAGCTCTTTGTAACTAAGGATGTCAGAAGGACTCTCCGGACTTTCTGACTGACGGTATGACATCTCTTCAGCATGTCGTTCTACAACTTTGTTATGTTCAATATAGTGAAGGCATCTGTTATGAACTGATCGGAAGAGATAACCATTTAAAGAACTCTCTATGTTTAATTTTTCCTTATCCTGCCAGAGTCTGAAAAAAAGATCCTGAACTATTTCTTCAGCAGTATCATGATCTTTTATCAAAGTCTTAGCGTACCTGACCAAAGAAACATAGGAGGACCTGAAAAGCGATTCAAACTGTCCTACATCGCCATTTCTGATCCTCCATGTTATCTCAGAATCCCTGATCATTGTTCTATTATTTTTTGTTACCTTCCCTGTCACTGAATTTCAGTTTCCTGCTAAGTCTGCGAATGGCTGATTCAATACTCTGATCAGGTTCTATCACATTATAATCGCCCCAGAATTCCTTATCAGTAAATGAAGTGACTTTATCAGAAAAAACATCATTATATTTTATTTTATCTTTCCCTGCAAATTTAATAACTTCCTGGTCAGTACGATCTGTGACGGCTATTTCTGACATGGTAGTATAATAAGTATTGAAGAGTTTTTTCTTCCAGCTGACTTTAAATTTTACTTCAGCTCTTGAGTATGCAAAGTGCCATTTGCCTGCCTGTTCACGGTATTTGGTCCTGTAGGTAGCAATTTCAGGTGTTACTTTCATTCCAAGCGGTTTTTTCTTGATAAAAATCGATTGTGCGGCCTCTTTATTTGAAAGATTAAATCCAAATTCTGCTTCTGAAACAGCGTATGAGTCCATTTCAATGTAGAGGCTTCCCATGAATAATGGCATTTCTACAGATGGCTTTTGAATGAATTCAATCACATAATGAGGTTTGTTATCTATCTCAACAACACCGGTCAAAGAGTAATTGTAGTTCTGCATAGCTTCTTTAGTAAGGACAGATTCAGAGTTTTTAGCGAGATCAAGTTCCAAAACGCTTACCGGGCCACCCTGGAGTTTGAACAGGACTGTGTCCATTTTTTCGACATCGGTGCTTTTTCTTCCTTTATAAATCCTGGCGCCGTCAAACCGCAAATCATTTTTATATGGCGCTTTGAATATTTCAACCACAGCTTCTCCGATTGAAACATACGTACGATTCTTTCTGATAGTCTCCCTGTAGAAGGCTGTCATAAGATTTGGAACCGACTCATAATTTTTTCCTATGTTATTAATAGCTTTTTCAACAATTCCTACCGGATCAAGAGGCTTAACAATTATCTCCTTAATTGGAATTGGAGCTGTTTCAAGAGCAATGACATTTTTGAAACCATTATCTTTAAGATCACTCAGGAGAATAGTCTTATTTTTGTATCCCACAAATGATACCTCCAGACTTTTTGAAGTTGTAAGGTCACCGACTTTGAGAGTGAATTCCCCATCGATGTTAGTAATAATTGCAACATTGGTTTCCTTTACAGCAACAGTTGCAAAAACGAGAGGAGCTCTGCTTTCTGCATCAATTACCTTTCCTTTGATTGTTACAAGATTCTGCTGATCATTTTTCTTTTTATTTGAAAGATTACCGGCAGATGCATTCTGGGCCATAAAGGCCAGCAGAAGAATTACTGCAATTAGCGAAATGTGTTTAAAAGATTTCATGGCTTTGATTTATTAAGTTAAAAATTTGAGTTCAGTTAGTTATCGGATACTGTATTCTTTCCCTTTCAGCACTATGACCAGTTAGGTGATCGCATACCCTATAAGTTTTGTAATAATTTATTTCATATCTTACTCAGAAATTCTTAATACCAGGTCGTTTTGCTATTTAAATATCAATGATCAAATCCTTTATTAAACCAGTTAATCTTCTCGTTTCGGGATATTCTTATATTAAAAGTTCTGTCGATGGCAAAGCAGATATATCAGGAATGCCTGTTTCCATTAGCACTGAACTAACAAATAACTGTAATCTTAACTGTCCACATTGTTCTTCAGGATCCGGCCTTATGCTAAGAAAGAGAGGGTTTATGGATATTGACCTTTTTAAGAAGGTTATGAAGGAGCTCAACCCATACCTTTATAATGTAAATCTTTATTTTCAGGGTGAACCAATGCTGCATCCAATGTTTTTCTCCTTTGTAGAAAATTGCCTGAAAACTAATGCAGTTGTTTCTACTAATGGTCATTATTTATCAGAGGAGAACTCGGAAAAGATCGTCAGATCGGGATTAAATAAACTGATCATATCTCTTGATGGCATTGATCAGGAAACCTACTCAGTTTACCGGGTTAACGGAAGTGTGAAATGTGTAATTGACGGTCTGATGAATGTTACACATGCAAAGAAGAGGTATAATTCATCTTTGAAAATTGAGATACAATTTCTTGTAAACAGTTTTAATGAGCATCAGATACCTGCTATAAGACAACTTGCAAAAAGTGTTCATGCATCGCTGAATTTAAAATCGATGCAGTTAATAGATAAAACGGATATTCATTCCTGGCTGCCTTCCGACAGGAGATTCAGAAGATATAAAATTAAGGATGGGGAATATGAGATAAAAAATTCCCTGTCTGACAGATGTGCAAGACTTTGGTTTAATCCGGTTATCACATGGGATGGGAAGGTTGTTCCCTGCTGTTTTGATAAAAATGCTGAATATGTTATGGGTGATCTTAATCAGGAATCTTTCCGGGAAATCTGGGATGGACCCAAATACAGAATATTCAGGAAAAGTATTCTGACAGGTCGTCATGATATAGAGATGTGCAGGAATTGTACTTCAGGTTTGAGGGGAGTAAAATATTAACCCAATGTACTCACACCCTTATTCCCATTCTCTACTTCGTAACTACTCTTTATAACAATATGACATTATTTGAAGAGTCAAATATTAAGTTATTTACAAAGACCTTTAACGACTAGTGGAGATTCCTCGCTTCGCTCGGAATGACATGGCATTTAGGTGGTTATGGGGGGCAGAAGTGGCGATTCGAGTTACATATTTTAAGTAAGCAATTCACCTTCGAATCGCCACTTCTGCCCCCACTGTGCTCCTCAAGGGCATTGTCATTCCGAGCGAAGCGAGGAATCTCCACTAGTCGTTAAAGGTCTTTGTAAATAACTTAATATTTGACTCTT
>JANYIW010000286.1 GCA_025358645.1 Bacteroidales bacterium | reverse complement strand
CCACAGGCTGAGATTGAAAAAAATGCAAATTTAGTCCAGAACCCGGGGTACTAGTGAAATAATTTATAAATTTATCAGGGCAAATGTTCAACTGAAAACAGTTCAACTTTGCCCTGATAAATTTATAAATTATTTCACTAGTACCCCGGGTTCTGGACTAAATTTGCATTTTTTTCAATCTCAGCCTGTGGAATTGGTAAAAGATAATTTTTATCGGTAAAAGCTCTCTGGTATATAGTTTGTACAGTGAAGGTCCTTACACCGGTAGTAAGATTTTTCCTGACATCCATTCTTGTTGCCGGTGTGTTCATCACTGAAGGAGCTATTTTCCAGCGACGTATGTCAAACCAGCGATGCTCTTCGTATGACAACTCAATTTTGCGCTCATTCTGAAGCCTTGCTAATAAGGGTGCTCCACTCTCAGTAATATCAGGCATAGTCACTCCAGATCTGCTTCTAACCATATTTAAATATTGTCTGCAGGTAGTTTCGTCACCGAGAAAATATTTTGCTTCAGCATAATTAAGTAATATTTCAGCATAGCGGAAAAATATAAATGGTGAGTTCCCCTGTACAAGGGTGCCTGGGTTGGTGATTGACTCGTCAATAAATTTTCTTAAATAATAACTGGTTTCGGTAGCATTCCATGATGAAATAGGTCCCTCTCTTGAATCCCTTCCACCGGGAAGAAATGTTTCTACAGGACGACCTTTAAATGGGGCTCCATCATATAAAATAGTCATATAGAAACGGGGATCTCTGTTAACGTATGGATTTTGAGGATCATAAGTAGGATCATCCTTAGGCAGTTTACCGCTCAGCATTTCATAACTATCCACCATATCCTGGTAAGGGTGAACCTGACCATAACCACTATAACCATTGGGATATTGGCTTAATTCAAGGTATGCTTCTTCATTAGAAAGAGTATAATTAAATGGTCTTGACCATATAACCTCAGAATTATAAGAGTTAGCAAGCAGAAATAAACTTTTATAATCCGAAAAGAGTGAATATAAATTCATATCTATGACAACTTTTGCTGCATCTGCAGCCGCCTGCCATTTTGCTGCAGTGTTTGCCGGATTATTTAAGGGGCTGGCCATATATAGCAATGCTCGAGATTTGGCAGCAAGCGCTGCACCTTTTGTAAGATGGCCCTTTTGTGCAGCCGGATAAGCCTCAGGCAGTAATGCTGCAGCCGCATCGAGTTCAGAAATAACGAAATTCATTACTTCATCGTAGGTATTTCTGGCCATCATAAAGTCATCCGTTAATCTAAAAGGTTTTGTAATTAAAGGAACTCCGCCATAAAATGATGCAAGTTTGAAATATGAAAAAGCTCTTAAAAGTCTCATTTCCCCTGTCATCCTGTCTTTCATTGCAAGATCGGTAACAGGTGATGTTTCAATATTACTCAGGAAGATATTGACATTTGTTATTACCAGCCAAAAACTGTAGTTCGTACTTTGATTAGAAGTCCATGTCCAGTAATTCAAATACCCCAAAGTGGAAGGAGTTATGTTTCCCATATTTATAAATGTCTGAGCCCCACCTCTGCCATAAAGCTCATCAGTACCGGCGGATGCCAAACGTTGTGCAGCATAAGTATTCCCGGTAGGCAGAATTCTGTAGGTGTTATTAACATAAGCCTCAATCAGGTTTTTATCCTTCCATACAGCATCATCCGAAAAGCGATCTGTTGGTGATTTTTGGAGCACATCTTTGGTGCAGGAAGAGATCATTGCCAGCATTAAAAGCAGCAATATATTGTAGTAAAACGATGATCTGGTCGTTTTATTTAATAGTTTTTTTATTATAGTCATGACCGTAAAATTTAAAAAGTGAGATTTATTCCTAAATTGAAAATTTTCTGCTGAGGATAATTACCGTTAGTGTTAGAGCTGTTTTCAGGATCATTCCACTTCAGTTTATCAATCGTGAATAGATTGTTTCCATTGGCAAATATTCTCAAAGCATTGACATTTACCTTTGACAATATTCTCTGAGGAATATCATAAGATAATTCCATGGTTTTTAGCTTAACATATGATGCATCCCTCATCCAGAAAGTTGAATTAAGCCCGCTTACTTCCACCTGTGTTTCAAGTGTGGGGAGTCTGGGGTACTTGGAGTCCATACTTCCTGGTGTGTAGCGATTTAAAATTACATCTTCCAGCTGGTTAATAGCAATCCTGGCATTTACATGATAATACTGCCAGTATTTGGTTGCTCCTGCAAAGTTTGCCCACAACGTGAAGCCCTTGTAATTAGCTGATAAATTTAATCCGAAGGTAACCTGAGGTACGTTTGTTTTATCTGTCATTACCATGTCTTTATTATCAATAACCCCATTTCCGTCTAAATCTTCATAATAAAGATCACCAATTTTTGAACCGGTATAAAGTATATTATTATCCATATCGGTCTGCGTCCTCAATATTCCGAGGGCCTTATAAAACCTTTGAGCGCCAATCATATGACCTTCGGCTTTTTGCCATGCTGGCACATTCTGTGCTTCATCTATATCAATAATTTTACTCTTTGCGTATGCAAGGTTTCCTGCAATTCTATAAGTAACATCACTTATGGTTTTTGAATGATATACCTGGAATTCAAATCCTGCATTGTCTACAATACCTAAATTTTCAGATGGTAATTTAAGACCGGTATAAGCAGGAACTGCAAGGTCCCTTGTGGCCAGGATGTTGGAACGTCTTTGTTTAAAAATGTCCAAGTCAAAACCTAATAACCCCTTCCAGAAGCTGGCATCCATCCCTACGTTATAACTCGTGGC
>JANYIW010000262.1 GCA_025358645.1 Bacteroidales bacterium | reverse complement strand
TGGAATCGGAAATTTAACAACATTAGCTCCAACTGTAGCGTTGCCATAGAGACTAGCACCCCACGGCATAAGTTTCTCATAATCAAGAACTCTTGTCAGTTCAGTTTGGGTAATTCCCCACCTGTTCAAGTCAAACCATCTGTGCCCTTCCTGTCCGAGTTCCAGCTTTCTTTCCATAAACAGAGCTGATTGAGCAAAGGCTTTATTCGGAAATGAAGGATAAGGCTTTACATTATAGGTAGCGGCAGGTGTTATATTATCAGATTCGAAAACATAGCCGGCAGGATTTGATGCTCTGTTCCTTATAGCATTAATATTTGCAAGAGCACCGGGAAGATCAGGAGTAGCGCCTTCAATCTGACATTCTGCGCTCAAAAGAAGTACATCAGCATAACGGATCATGCGATAGCCATTTGCAGTGTACCCTGAAGTCCAACTATCAGTACTTGTTAATGATCCTTCCTGTGATTTCTTATAAACCTGTTTCTTAGGACTATAAGGTCCTGAATAAGTCTGGTCGCGGATCCAGTCTGAGCCGGTATGTACTCCCCAGTCCCAATATGGGATACCTCTTCTTCCAACAGTCCAGTCAAGGCGAGGATCAACGACTTTTGAATTGTCTTCTGTCCATCTAAGTGCCCAGAAAGAAGGGCTTGTTATTGGGTCATTTCCTGTATTTTTGTCAGAAAGCGACACATAGCCTAAATCCTTAAATGGCGCTCCGGGAGCGTAAGCAGTACAACCCTGGTTTTTAGAATAAGTTTTTGTTGCATCCCATGGGCTACCGCCTGCTACACCATAATCGCGTAAATTCTGGTTTGTTCCTGTATTATAACTAAAATCTAAGAATGGAAGTCCATTTGCATCTACATCGAATGAGTTTACAAATTCCTGAGTTGGATCGAAGAATCCGCAGCATCCTCCTGGAGAACCGCCGCCCTTATAAGGGAAATTCAATACTTCTCCCGGTCCTGCATTCCATGCGCCGGAACCATCATTTACAGAAGTCTGAACTGTATAAACCGATTCTATGTCATTGCGGTTAGCTGCATTAAAGATCTCACCAAAAGTTGGAGCAAGCCCGATAGCTGCACCATTTGGTTTGGTCCCTAACTTTGCATCGTTAAGCAGCGTTAATGCCCCTGCATAATCATGATTTATCTGCATCAATGCCTTTGCAACAAGCACTTCTGAAACAGTTTTATTGAATTTACCAATTGCTTTCATATCTAGTGGCAAACTTAATCCTGTCTGAAGATCAGCAATTATTTTTGGTCCATTATCTGATGCATTGACTACACTTCCCGGGTCAACTACGGTTTCATCAATATAAGGAATTTTTCCCCACATTCTCCATGCCTCAAAATGGTACCACCCACGAAGAGTCTTAGCTTGCTGAAGATACAGATCATTCTCTGTCTGTGTTATTTTGCCTGCAGCTAAAGATTTATTAGCAAAGGAAATAAGTGTATTACATCTGTAAATTGCCTCATATACCTCTCTCCATTTGTAATTCAGGTAAGGATTAGTAGCAGTCTCAGAGAAAGTTTGAATAGGGTTGATGTCAGGCTGGTCGCCTCCATCTGTTCCTTTGTTCGCTTCCATACCTCGTATAGAGCCGTAAACCCAGTTGCTGGATGTCGTTTCCCAACCATCAGGGCTGGTATTTGATGACACACCATCGATCATAGAATAGGCACCTACCAAAAGGCCATCAAGACCTGGTACTGTTTGCATATCTGTTGCGCCCAAACTACCTGTCGGAGCAATAGTTAGAAAATCCTTCTTGCACGAACCCCATGTTCCGAGCACTGCAAGTAGAAATATAAAAATTATATACTTTCTTTTCATATTACAACAATATTTAAAAATTAGAAATTAAGATTGAGTCCAAAAACATAGGTCTTGACAAGCGGGTAGTTACCTGTGTCAGATCCGAAAGCTCTGTCATCACCACCAAGTTCGGGATCTAGTCCCGAGTATTTCGTAACCGTGAAAAGATTCAGTGCCTGAACATAAACCCTCAGAGATGAAAGTTTAATCTTGCTCATAACTCTTTCAGGAATCGTATAACCTAACTCAATGCTTTTCATTCTCAGGTATGATCCGTTTTCAATATAGTAGCTGTTAGGAACGGTATTTGTTGAGAAATTTGATGTGTTGGATGCCATTGGAGTCTTTGCTCCTGTATTTGTTGGTGTCCAGCTATTATACAGAAGATCTTTGCTCTTTTGTCCCTGGAAAGATGGCCAGAAATCGGTAAAGTATCTGTTAGAGTTAAAGATATCATTTCCCTGTGAGCCATAAAGGAAACCAGACAGATCAAAATTCTTAAAGTTGAATGCCAGGTTAAATCCATAAGTGAATTTTGGATTAGGATTACCGATAAAGGTCCTGTCATCAGAAGTAATTTTTTTATCACCATTTGTGTCCTGATATTTAAATAATCCAGGTGCGGCTCCGTCCTGAGTAGGAGAGTCTGTAACATCGTTAGCACTCTGGAACAGGCCAATAACTTTATATCCATAAAATGCAGACATTGAATGTCCAACCTGATTTCTGTTGTTAGCTCCTATCCTGGTAGTACCACCTCCCTGATCAAAAAAGTTGACACCTTCAGCGAGTTTGTCAATATTATTTCTGTATGTTGTTAAAACAACGCTTCCATCAAAGCCAAAGTCACCCCATTTATTTTTGAATGATAATTCAGCATCGATCCCTTTATTAGACATAGCAGCAATATTAATATATGGAACTACAGCTGAACCATCTGCACCAGGATATTCAGGTGCAAACAAGAGATCTTTTGTTTTCTTGTCGTACCAGTCGAATTTGATCCCTATTTTATTGTTTAAGATACTGGCTTCAAACCCTATGTCAGTAGTTATGTTGGTTTCCCACTTTGCCTCCTTATTAGGAATACGTGATTGTGCAAATCCCTGGACTGAACTGGTAGATGTTCCGTTAATATCATAAAAGGAAATAGAAGGTGATCCACCGTAGGCGATGAACTGGTTCTGTGGAGAAACGGCAAGCTGGTTACCCATAGTACCCCAGGAACCCCTTATTTTTAAGTCATTAATAAAGCTGATTCCCTTAAAGAATTCTTCGTCACTGATACGCCATGCTGCTGAAAAGGATGGGAATACACCATAACGGTTTGCAATTCCAAACCTTGAAGAACCATCCCGACGTACTGTAGCGCTCAATATGTATCTGTCCTTAAGTGAGTAATCAACTCTCATGAATTGTGATATCAGAGTTGTGGAAGAAACATCAGAACCCCAAAAAGCCGTAGGTCCAAAGTGGGAATTAGCGGTTTGAATTTTGGATCCATTACTTAATGTACGATAAAGCGGATCATCATTGAAGTAACCGCCACGACTTGCATCCATATTACGTCCCATACCATACTTTACAGCTTCATATCCTCCAATTACAAGTATTTTATTCTGTCCGAAGGTTTTATCAAGAGTAAGTGTGTTTGTCCAGGTCCAGTCACTGCCGAAGTATGCATTTTCTCCTAAACTGTTAGAACCGTTGTTTTCTGCATTTTCATAGGTTGCATAGTTGTAGCCTAGACCATGTCCCGTGACGAATGTACCTCCTATGAGGGATTTGAAGTTTAAACCCTGGAGTATCTTTATATCAATGTATGTACTTCCAATTGTACGCGCGTCCCAATACTGATTATCCTTATTCCTTGTCAAATTTGCCACAGGATTTGTTGCATTACCTAACCCTTTTGAAATTCCTGTTCCACCCCAGTCTCCAGCCTTAAATGCATGCGATAGTCCTGCAAAATCTTCGCCTGTCCATACTACAGGAATAATAGATTGTTCCCTGTAAGTACCCATTGAGATAGGGCTGCCTTCGCCAAGATTTGAAACTCCCAGGCTTGTCCCGTAGGTAGCGGTGAAGTTCTCTCCAATTTTCACATGGTTATTTAAGAAGCTGAATTCGGAATTGAATCGGAGAGTATATTTGTTAGAATTCGTGTGAACAATAATACCATTCTGCTGGCGTACACCAATACCTGCAAAAAATTTAGCATTATCACTGCCACCTGAAAGAGTAAGGTCGTGATTTTGCAGCGTAGCAGGATTAGTTATTGCTTTGTACCAATTGGTATTTGCAGCCCATGCCGGAATTGTAGGAGTTGGATTTCCAATCCATCCGTAAATCGCATTGTCAATCTTGTCAGGTGTCGGATTACCATCTGTATCAAGTACATAGGGTGATACCTTATCATTTTTGTTAACCAACCATGAAAGGTTTGCATATTCCTGTGTATTTAACAGGTTTGTCGGGCCATTTCCAGGATCCTGAGTACCGAGTTGCATACTGTAGGTAACTTTTGTACCCTTGGAACCTTTTTTTGTAGTTATAATGATAACACCGTTTGAAGCTCTGGAACCATAAATAGAAGCGGCCCCTGCGTCTTTAAGTACTGAAAGTGATTCAACGTCATTCGGGTTCATTGAAGCAATGTCCTGCGTAGGAACTCCGTCAACAACGTAAAGAGGATCATTGTTCTCAAATGAACTGAATCCCCTGATTCTTACTTTAGAAGTTTCTCCCGGTTGCCCGTTTCCGATAACTGTAATACCGGATGTTTGTCCTTGCAATGCATTACTAACGTTTCCAGATGGAATTGCAGTAAGCTTTGCTGGCGCAACAACTCCGACAGAACCGGTAAGATCCTTCCTTCTCTGAGTTGTGTAACCTGTTACAACTACTTCATTAAGAGCAGTAACGTCAGACGGAAGAACCATGTCGATTACATTCTGTGTACCAACAACCACCTGTTTGGTAGAGTAGCCGATAGATGAAAAGACAAGTACAGATGCCGTTCCCGGCACTTTAATTGAGTAGCTGCCATTCATGTCGGTGATCGCTCCGATCGTCGTTCCCTGAACAGTAACGTTTACACCTGGTAAGGATCCTTCACCTTGACCA
>JANYIW010000250.1 GCA_025358645.1 Bacteroidales bacterium | reverse complement strand
AGGATGCACCTTGCCAGCGCTGTAATTGGGAAACCGTTAAATGAATTCAGATGCTACATACTGAGACAGTCGAACCCGGGACTCTTTCCTTACTGAAGAAATTAATGACCTTACCGTCCCTTCAATCATTTTCATTAGTAGGAGGAACTGCCCTGTCATTAAGATACGGGCATCGTAGTTCAGATGATCTGGATTTGTTTTTTCACGAAAAATTTGATCATACAATCATTGAAAAAGAATTGATTGGGGAATATGGGAGTGATTTTGAATATGAAAGCGGACATAAGACTATTGGAATTTTCTGTAATATTCAAAAAATAAAAGTAGATATTGTATACTTTCCACATCTCCCAATTGCGGAATTTGTACTTGAAGATAATATCAGAATGTATAGCAGCGCTGATATTTCTGCAATGAAAATTCAGGCGATTCTGGGGAGGGCAAAGAAAAAAGATTTTTGGGATTTGTATGAATTGCTTCATCATTATAGTTTACAGCAAATTATTGACTGGCATAAACTTAAATATCCGAGCCAGATGCTGGCTATAAGTATTCCAAATGCTATTACTTACTTTGTAGATGCTGATGATAGCGAAACACCGGTAAGTTTTAAAAATCAAACCTGGGAAAGTGTAAAGAAAGGCATCTCAAAGGCGGTAAGCGATTATTTACGGTAAGACAAAAGTTAAAAGATAAAGTGAAAACCAAAAAAGGAAAATATTCACAGATTTATTCTTTTTTAAGTTAAATTGAATGATCAGAACGGAAGAAACTATTTGTGCACCGGCCACAGCTGCCGGCGGTGCAATTTCAATAATCAGAGTAAGTGGACCGCACTGTTTTAGTATTTGTGAGAAGATATTTGTTCCTTTCGATAAAACGATTAAACTAATTGACCAAAAAGGCTTTACAATTGTTTTTGGAGACATCCGGTCTGGCGATAAAGTTATTGATGAGGTCCTTGTAAATGTATTCAAAGCACCCCACTCCTACACCGGCGAAAATTCTGTCGAGATCTCTTGTCATGCTTCGTCATATATAATCAGGAGAATCCTTGAATTGTTAATAAATAATGGGGCTCTCTCAGCAAGGCCAGGAGAGTTCACCCAAAGGGCTTTCTTTAATGGGAAAATGGATCTCTCACAGGCTGAAGCAGTAGCAGATATTATAGCATCAAAAACCAGTTCATCTCACAGAATAGCAATAAATCAGATGAGAGGTGGTTTCTCATCTGAGATAAGCAGTTTAAGGAATGAATTGCTGAACTTTGCCTCTCTCATTGAACTTGAGCTGGACTTTGGAGAGGAAGATGTTGAGTTTGCTGACAGAAATAAACTTAAGACCATAATTAGTGACGTAAAAGAGCTTGCGGATAAACTGGCGGGATCTTTTAAGCTTGGGAATGCATTGAAGAACGGCATTCCTGTTGCGATAGTCGGGAAACCAAATTCTGGCAAATCGACGCTGTTAAATGCCCTGCTTATGGAGGAAAGAGCAATTGTATCGGATCTCCCCGGGACTACCAGGGATTCAATTGAAGATACTATTGTTATTGACGGAATCGAGTACAGGTTTATCGATACTGCAGGACTTCGCGAAACATCTGACATTATTGAGGTTATGGGGATTAAAAAGACCCATGAGAAGATAAATCAGGCTTCTGTAATACTTTTGATTGATGAGATAACCGATTCGGCAGAATCCATTAATAAGAGGATAGATTCGATCAGGGAGATGATAAGAGAATCGGACAAACGGTTAATTATTCTTATCAATAAAACTGATACAGCTACGGAGGATCGGAAAGAAGAATTGGCTAAAGAGATCAATCTGGAAGAAAAGGATATACTTCTTTTTATCTCGGCTAAAGAGAAATCAGGTCTTGAAGTTCTTCGATTGAGGTTGAGTGATATTTCGGTGAAAGATAAGTTAAACTCAGATGATGTAATAATCACGAATATAAGACACTATGATTCTCTGCTTCGGGTGTCGGAAAGTCTTGGTAGGGTTATTTCAGGACTTGATGAAAAAATCCCTGAAGATCTTATTGCAATTGATATCCGGCAGGCAATTCATTATCTGGGAGAGATAACCGGTGAGATCACAACAGATGAGATTCTGGGTAATATATTCAGGAATTTCTGTATCGGAAAGTAACCGGCACAATATTATAATACTACCCTGATCTTACACCATTGGTTAAGATTAAATTCGATTACTCACATAGCCTGAATATCACAAAAGACGCTATTCTCAAATATGGCATACCCCTGAATCAGCCAGAAGCAAAACAAAGAGTTGGTATTCATAACTCTTATTTATTTGCATTTTGGGATCTTAATATTCTCTTTTTCAGTAAAGCTTATTTTTTATATTCTGAGGTGTGGCGGGAAAAACCAATCTTGAGTTTTGCGACAGTATTTTATTATCCTTATTTTTGTATTCCAATTGTCTTAGAAGATGAGTTATAAGAGAGATATGAGACGATTTTTTCTTATCTGCATCCACTACAAACCATGGAGAATGTCTAAAATTGGTTCTCTTTAACATCTCATTCCGGGCTTCGGAATAATCTTTCCAGTATTTCTGGGCTTCCTTATCAATAGGACTTATTTTCCACTGCTTAAGCGGGTCAGTTTTGCGGTCATTCAGCCTTCTTTCCTGTTCTTTATTACTGATATCGAGATAATATTTCAGAATTATAAAGCCTGCATCCACGAGCATCTTTTCAAATAATTCCACTTCTTTAAAAAATGACTCGTATTCCTGCTCATTGCAGAAACCCATCACTTTTTCCACTCCAGCCCGATTATACCAACTTCGATTAAAGATTGTAAATTCTCCAGAAACCGGTAATTGGACAGTGTAACGCTGAAAATACCATTCACGTTCCTGCCTGTCCGAAGGTTTACCCAATGCCACCAACCTTGTTTCGCGCGGACTGAGGTGCTTGATTATTCTTTTAATAGTTCCGTCTTTGCCGGCGGCATCTCTTCCTTCGAGTATTACAAGTAATTTAAGGTTGGATGAGATAATCTCCTTTTGCAACTTAACCAACTCTATGAAAAGATTGTGTAATATTTCTTTTTTCTTATCCTTCATCATAAAAGTGATTTTTTAATTATAATCCTTCTAACCATTCAGTGTGATAGATTCCTTTGGAAATATGAAGTTTAAAGTTAAGCAGAGGTAAACAGTTGAATATTACACAACTCCAAGAAAAAGTTATATCATTCACAGATTTTCAAACTATTTCGGGCAATAAAAAAAAATCTATTTCCTTTTTCTGATTTTCTTTTAGAACAATATTGGAGTGCATAACACCTTGAGGATTATTTGCCTTTGAAAAATGTGCCGGATGGAGGTCGCAGAGATGCAACTTCGCGTGGGGATATTGGATCAGCTTTATTGCCAAAATTATTTCTGACAAATGTTAAAACATTGGCTATCTGTTCATTTGATAAGCTAGCCTGGGCTGGCATCACCTGTCTGTAGGTTTCGTCGTTAACCACTATTTCTCCCTTCAATCCCGTCAATACTATTGAAATAATTCTTTTTTTATCACCGTTAACCCAATCACTTTTCTGCAATGGAGGATACATACCAGGCACCCCACTTCCATCTGCCTGATGACATGACAGGCAGAATTTCTTATAAATGTCTTTTCCCTCTTCCTTTTTTCCGGAAGGTTGAGGCTTACTTTGTTGAATCTTGCTTTTTCCATTCTGATCCATTTGTCCAAACACTGAATTGTTTGGAATAATAAATAAAACAGATATCAAAACCAGGATCAATAATGACAGAGTATATTTATTCATAAAACTATTAGGATTAAATAATTATGATTTTTTTTAAAACTAAAGCAATTATGTGAGATTATTCTTTTGCACTTCATTAATACAAACCTTAAAAGTAATGTAAGTATTTTAGATTTCAGCTCACCAAAAGTAATGTAAGTATTTTAGATTTCAACTCACCTTAATTGGGTCTTTTGTATGTAATCTTCCATAATTTACCTTTGTTATCTTCAACTACATATAGTGAACCATCAGGTCCCTGAGCCAAACCACATGGCCTCGATTTTGCATCACCCGGACTTTTAATTATTTTTACACCTGCAAAATTATCAGCAAATACTTCCCATGCCCCCGAAGGTTTATCCCCATTAAAAGGTACAAAAACAATGTTATATCCCTTCTGCTCTTGTGGAGCCCTGTTCCATGAACCATGGAATGCAATAAAGGCGCCGTTTTTGTATTTTTCAGGAAACTGTTCTCCGGTATAAAAAAACAAATCGTTGGGTGCATAATGCGCCGGAAAAGCCACAATAGGTTTTTCTTTATCCATACACCTGGCTTCGGATTTTCCATCTCCGCCATATTCAGGAGCAAGAAGTTTTTTATTTTGCTTATCATCATAATAACAATAAGGCCAACCACCATCAACACCCTTATTAAGTAGAAAAAACTCTTCTGCAGGCAGGTTTACCCCATCTTTTTCGCTATATAGTTCCGGCCATAATTCGTGCAATTGATCACGGCCATGCTGGACTGCATACAAATGATTGGCAACATCATTCCAGCGTAGTGCGACACAATTCCGTAGACCAGTTGCATACCTATAACCATCTTTCAATTGATTCTGACCGAGTTTATTTGCATCGAAACGCCAGATACCTCCAAACTTATCCAGTAGCGGACAAGGATCAATACCTGGAGTATGTAAAGTTCTATCCGGTTCCTGACAAGCATTGGCAGGAGCCCCTACATTTACATACATATATCCTTCCTTATCAAACGTAATTGATTTGGCAGCATGCTGATAATTTACAAGAAAACCTTTGGCAACAACCTCGCAAGCAGTGTCAGGAACGAGTTCTCCGGGTAGTAACTTATAGCGAACAATAATAGTATCTCCACCCATATATAAATAGCCATTGAATATACCGATTCCGGTACCTGAATATTTTCCGAAATATTTAATTATGTCGGCTTTTCCATCCTTATCAGTGTCGCGAAGCGCAACTATTCCACATTTATTTTTTAACTGGTTCAAACTAACATATATATCACCATTGCTGTTTATAGCCAGATGCCGGCCATGACCAATCGCGTCTGCTACAACAACCGCTGTAAAATCTGCAGGTAAAACTATACCCTGGTCTGTTTTATTAGAAACTGTTTGGTTGATTGCATATTGAGTGCAAAGGGGAAATGTCAATGCCATTAAAAGAACAATCCGCCAATTCCTTCTATTAAATTTTGTGGACAAAGTGTTAAATTTTCTCATAGTAAATTAGCATTTTTAATGTTGATATATTTTGAGGATATATAAAGAAAATGTTATAATAAGTAATCCATGGCCGCTTAAACACTTAACAGACTTTGTATTCTAAAAACAATTAAATTAATAATTTGTTTAAATTCTTCTGTTTTGGCCTGCGGTCTGGTACGATACATGCTTCTCTTACATCAATCATTGATTTGCTAAGATAGCGGTAAGAATAAATTAAATTTAATAACGTGTAATAATTCCGATAATTTCTGCCTTGGAAAAATAATTATTGTATGTTTATAGGGTTTTTAATATAAATACTGCGTTCATATTTTTATAAACTGAAATTAATTGACTTTTAATACTTTATTTAAATGAAAAAGCTCAACCAGATAGATTGGAAGAAGTTCATTTTTTCTGTTCTCAGGATGGCTATAGGATGGCATTTTCTGTTCGAAGGAGTCTCAAAACTTGTTATCCCAAACTGGAGTTCATACTCTTATCTGGCCAATTCCACTGGACCATTTTCCTGGTTTTATCAGATGATGGTATCATCACCTGAAATTTTGAAAGTAATTGACATTCTTAATATTTATGGATTGATATTGATTGGACTTGGCTTGTTCATTGGTATATTTTCACGTATTGCAGCGTTGGCAGGAACTTTTTTACTTGCACTTTACTATTTTGCCTACCCTCCTTTTGGAGCGTCCCTATTCAGTGTAGGTGAAGGTCATCTCTTTATTGTTGATAAAATATTTATTGAAGCCGGAGTACTTATATTTATAGTTTTTTATAAAGAAAAAGGATTTGGCATTGATTCTCTGATTGAAATAATAAAGAGAAGTAAAGAGAAAAGCCAAACTCAGAAAACAAATGCTCCCCCCTATTCAGACTCGCGTCGCGAAGTCCTGAAAAATCTTGCAACATTACCATTTCTTGGCTTTATGGGATTTCTGGCAGCCAGGAGTAACAAAAAATATAATTTTGATGTTATGTCTGGCGCTACAATTCAATTAAACCAGGTGGCATTGAGT
>JANYIW010000174.1 GCA_025358645.1 Bacteroidales bacterium | reverse complement strand
AGATTAACCAGTTCAAGCCTCGTGGATGATGCTTTCATAACTTTAATGACGAATTTTCCGATTCTTATCACATCATTATTCCCCGGAATACTCCCGTGATAAAAAAGGATCATACCTGCAAGCGTTTCATAATCATCTTCTTCAGGCAGGTTGAAATGATATTTTTCATTCAGGTAATCAATCTCAAAACGGCCTGATAATATATATTCGTTATATCCGACATTCTTTTCAATCAGGTCGGTTGTGTCATGTTCATCTTCAATATCTCCTACAATCTCTTCGAGCACATCCTCAATTGTTACCATACCAGATGTTCCTCCGAACTCGTCAACCACAAGTGCAATATTCTTCTTCTCATCGACAAATAGCTTAAGGAGCTTATTTGCCTGCATCGTTTCAGGAACTATTGCCAGTTTGCGTGTCATCGACCTTATCTCCGAAGGATTTTTAAAGATGTCTTTCAATTCAAAATAGCCAATGATATTATCAATCGTGTCCTGATAAATCAGAATCCTGGAATGCCGTGTTTCGACGAATTTCTCTTTCAATAGCTCGACAGAACTATCACCTTCAACAGCTTCAATTTCAGTGCGTGGAACCATGCACTCTCTTGTCTTTATGTTAGAAAAATCAAGGGCGTTTTGAAAAATCCTTATGTTATGATGGACTGGCCCAAATCCCTCTTTACTCTGTTTGCTGAGATTGACAAAATGATCGAGATCAACCTTGCTGAAAACAAGATCCTCCTGTTTTTTTCCCCCCGGAATAATTTTGAAAAAAACCCTGATGAACAGGTTTGAAGCCGCGAGAGTAAACTTACTTATCGGATAAAACAGGAAAAAGAAAATCAGAGTGGGAATACTTAAAAACTTAAGAAAAAAATTCGGGGAAATAATGAAAATAGTTTTTGGAAGAAACTCTGCAACAAACAGGATTATTGCTGTAGAAAAAAGGGTATTTAATAAAAGGATCAAAAGTGCAGAACCAAATATTGGAGTAAGTAAGGTTCCAAGGATTTTAGAGAAAACCAAGCCATAAATCACCAGCGAAAAATTATTGCCGATTAGCATTGTGGCAATATATTGCCCGGGGTTATCAGTAAAAAGTTTAATTATTCTTGATCCAAAAACACCCTGTTTCCTGTCAAGTTCAATCCGGAGCCTGTTTGAAGCGACAAACGCAATTTCCATACCGGAAAAGAACGCTGATAGAATTATCGCGAGAAGTATTATCAGAATTACATTCATGCGTCAAAGTTAGCTCTTTTTTCGCTGCTTATCCCGTACCCATGCAAAGACAAAATACACAGTACGCCTGTCGCAATCCAGATAATTTCAAGTACAATAAGTGACCTATTTCTCATTGGGTTATTATGGCAGTAACCTTGAAGAACCTTCTTCTTGAAAGATGAGTATCAGATTCGAAACCGATTCCCTGACTTACCTGATTTTCACCGGTTATTTTAACAAATCTATCGGTGTATATCCTGTCTTTCTCCTGGTTCCAGTATAAAAGTTCAGTTTCCAATATCTCGTTATTATCATTAATAACCACCACGCTGTCTCTTAGCTCCCAAAGGTTATTATCGGTGCACTTCGCATACTTAGACGTTACAATAGCCACAGGTTTATCATGACCCTTGAAAACTTCCACATGCAGACCGGATTTGAATTCGGCATATTGTGGACTTGTTTTATCGAATTTTTCTATAATAGGACCAGACAATATAAGCTGGATTTTTCCGGAATCGGTAAAAATGGTATTAAAATTCCTGGCTGTAAGTGAAGGAAGTGAAAGAAGGTCTGATTTTGGAATGACAGGAATTTTATTTTCACATGACTGGATAATTATGCATAGAAAAACTATCGCTAAAAGGGAGATATGAATTCTGAATATTGATATTGTAGATTTCATATAGATTTTGTTCTCACCTTTCCCCGTGGAGGAAGTCCCGATAGCTCCCGATAGCTATCGGGACGGCAGGGAAGAGGGTTTTAATAACCAGAATTAATAAATTATTCATCGTAAAATTAAAACTTCTAATTATATTTCTTTTTAATAAACCAGAAATCATACAGATTCAGACTGATTCCCATTGTAAGATAGTCCTCATTGTGAAGACTATTGGTAAGGGAACCTGTTTTTCTGGTAAAATCAAGAAACAAATTGATTTTTGATGGTGCGCGCAAAGGCACACCAATACCAACGCTTGCTCCATATTCTTTTATTTGTTCTCCGTTGATAATTAAATAATTATCGCCTACGTGGCCGCCAATACGATACTCGACTCTGCTTAAGAAACTGTAATTAGAAAATTTATCAGGTATGTATTCCGCTCCGAAAAGTAAGGTTTTGGTATCAGCAGCATAACCGGTAGATCCCGGAATTTTTGAAGCAGACCACCTGGTAGTAACGAAATCTATTCCTGATGTAAATTTATCTTTCTTCCCGAAGGAAACACCAATACTCAAAGTACCGGGAATAAAAGTTTTGGCAGAATTATTTGAAACGAATGAAATTGTATCAGTTGAATTGAATGCTGTATTCTTCAATGAAAATTGGTTATATTTTGTACTATAATTATTACCTGAAGACAATGAAACGCCAATATTAAGAAAGTAATTATTTTTGAATGAGGTAATATATTGTATCCCGTAATCCAGGCCAATTCCCTTTATTGTCAGGCTCTCTTCGCTTTTATTATGAAAAGTATTGTAAAAGTCAGAAAATATAAATTGATTTGTTCTTTGTATTTGTCCTGACAAAAATGTCAGATTGGCGCCTACAGAAAATTTTTTACCAATCCTGACGCCAGATCCCAGAAATACTTTATTAATCCCTCCATTGCCTGAATGAGACATGCTGTATGCTCCAATATTTGGATCATATCCTGGATCAGTTAAGGTAACCTCTCCCGTTATACTATAATACCCGGAGCTCATTGGTATGATGCCAACTGCAAAACCCCAATCTTTCGCGAGAGGGAAGCCCATAATAAGATGATGAAAATTTATATCATCGGAGGAAAATTTTGTTGTAGCGCCAGAGATGAAGTTTCTGCCGTAATCAATTCCAAAATCAAAAACGAAAGAGTTTGTATCAAGGCTGCTATATGATGCCGGATTCGAAAAATATATAGAACTGTTATCTCTCATCGCTGTTCCGACACCACCCATACTGAGACTTCTGAATGATCCTACAGCCTGTAAGGTACCAATATTGAACCTTGAATAAGGGGAATCTATAAGTTTCTGACCGGTGGCCGTGTAGGCAAAAGAAAACAGAGAGATAAAAATAACGGTTATAAGCTTATTTCGCATTGTATTCCAGAATATAATTTAAACCATCAAGCACAATATCAGGCATATATGTGATGTGATGATTGATTTTGTCTTTAAGAAATTCACTGTCCCCGCCTGTAAGTATTATTTTGCAATCAGTATGCTTATTCTCAAACGTGCGAATATACTCATTTATTTCATAAGTCATCCCAGTAATCACTCCCGCCGTTATAGCGTCAGTGGTATTTCGCCCCGGCAAAGAGAACCTCTCTGATGGAGAAACAAGAGGTAATTTTTCGGTAAATTTATTCAGAGCTTTGAATCTCATTGTCAATCCGGGTGAAATATTGCCTCCTTTGTAACTATTGGATGAAAGAAATTCAAATGTTAATGCAGTCCCGGCGTCAATAACCAGGACTTCTTTGCCTGGGAACAGATTGAAGGCGCCGGCCACTGCGGCTATCCTGTCGGCTCCAAGTGTCTGAGGCGTATCATACTCAATTTTAAATGGAAGCCTGGATTTATATGAAAGTACAACAACAAACGGAATATTTGTAAAAAATAGCCCGGATATGATTTGAGGTAACTTTTTCACTGATGAGATAATAGCTTTCTGTATCTTATGTCCTTTAAATTCTTTTTCAAGAACCTCGCTATTCAAATCATTAATCCGTGATTGGGAAAGCATTCTCTTCCCCTCAAAGACTGCAAGTTTTGTACTGCTGTTTCCTATGTCAACTATAAGATTCATAGCACAAAAATAGTAAAAAGTGACTAAAGTGCCTAAAATTGTGAAGAAGTTTGGAGTGAGCCAGAGTTTGAAGTGCCTGGAATTAAAAAACTATAATAAATCCGAGTTACTTTAGTCACTTTAGGCACTCTAGGCACTCTAGGCACTCTAGGCACTCTAGGCACTTATTTTATAATCATCCTGGATCTCAGTTAATACCCTGATAGCAGATTGTACGGATTTAATATCATTTATCGTAAGGCTTAACTTGGTGGCTTTTTGTTTCATGTTCATCTGTTTATGTTTCCTGTTTACATAATTCATTATTGAAACAAAAAGCGGGCTCCGGTAAAACTGTGAACCGGGATCAGAAACAAAGTTGGCAATAAGCAGGTTGTTTTTCAAGAGTATTTTTTCAATTCCAATTTTAACTGCAATCCATTTAATTCTTACAATATCAAGAAGAGCCTGTGCAGGCAGTGGAATAATGCCAAACCTGTCAATAAGTCTTTTCTCAAAAGAACATAATTTCTCTTCAGAATCGATCTCATTCAGCTCTTTGTATAATCGTATCCGCTCTGAAATATTTGAAATATATTCATCGGGAAACATAATTTCCAAGTCAGTATCAATCTGAAAATCAGATATTAATTTTTTCTCCTGTCCTGATCTTTTCTGGATGGTGACCTTTTCTTCAGAGTTTGAGGGTTCTGTGTAATCAGCCTCCCTTAATTCTATCATAGCTTCATTTAAGATGCGTTGATAGGTTTCAAATCCTACATCGGCAATAAATCCGCTCTGTTCCCCTCCGAGCAGGTTTCCTGATCCTCTGATATCAAGATCCTGCATAGCGATATTAAATCCGCTGCCAAGTTCCGAAAATTCCTCAATAGCATTAAGTCTTCTTCTGGCCTCATGTGTGAGAGTACTAAGCGGAGGAGCGAGGAGGTAACAAAAAGCCTTTTTATTTGATCGCCCGACTCTTCCCCTGAGCTGATGCAGTTCTGAAAGTCCAAAGTGGTGAGCATCATTGATGAAGATTGTATTGGCATTTGGTATGTCAAGTCCGGATTCTATGATGGTCGTTGCCAGTAATACATCATAATCACCCTGAATAAAATCGTACATTACATTCTCCACATGCGTACCATCCATCTGACCATGGACAATTGCGGTTTTAACATTTGGACAAATCCGGTTAATCTGGGCCTGTATCAACTTAATATTTTCAACCCTGTTATGAATAAAAAATACCTGTCCGTTTCTTGAAACTTCATATTCAATTCCTTCTTTAATAATCTCCTCATTAAACCCATGTAATTCTGTTACAATTGGCATTCTGTTGGGAGGCGGCGTGTTGATAATGGAAAGGTCGCGGGCTCCCATGAGCGAAAACTGCAAAGTACGTGGAATTGGAGTCGCGGTGAGAGTCAGAGTATCAACATTCGCTTTGATCCTCTTAA
Source organism: Bacteroidales bacterium (assembly GCA_025358645.1). Lineage (GTDB taxonomy): Bacteria > Bacteroidota > Bacteroidia > Bacteroidales > VadinHA17 > LD21. The sequence goes on along the minus strand of JANYIW010000174.1, from coordinate 8,301 downwards.
GTTTCTCTTTTACAGAGACACCGAATCTCTGTTCTTCATCGATTACGAGCAGGCCCAGATCCTTAAATTTAACATCCTGCCCGACAAGTTTGTGTGTACCTATTATAATATCTATTTTCCCTTCAGCTAACTGAGAGAGGATTTTTTTCTGATCGGCAGCTTTTCTATGACGGCTGATATATTCAACGTTACAGGGGAAACCTTTTAGTCGCGCTGAAAATGTTTTGTAATGCTGGAGGGCAAGAATAGTAGTTGGCACAAGTATTGCAGTCTGTTTACTGTCGGTAACTGATTTAAAGGCAGCTCTGATAGCTATCTCAGTTTTACCGAATCCAACATCACCACAAATGAGCCGGTCCATAGGGTGAGCGGCTTCCATATCTGCTTTAACTGCTATTGAGGCAATGAGCTGATCTGGTGTATCTTCATAAATAAATGAAGCCTCAAGCTCGCGCTGAAGGTAGGAATCTGGTGAAAAAGAGTATCCCGGCGAAGCCATTCTCTTTGCATAGAGCTGTATTAGATCTTTGGCAATATCCTTAACTCTCGTTTTAGTAGTCTGTTTCAGTTTCTGCCATGCCCCCGATCCAAGCTTGTAGATTTTCGGCTCTGAACTATCTTTCCCTTTATATTTTGATATCCGGTAGAGAGAGTGAATTCCTACATACAGGATATCGTTATCCCTGTAAACCAGCTTTATCGCCTCTTGTATCTTACCATTAACCTCAATTTTTTCAAGTCCGCCGAATTTGCCAATCCCATGATCAATATGAACAACATAATCTCCCGGATTAAGTCCTGTAAGCTCTTTTACGGAAATGCTCTCTTTCCTGGTAAAATATCCTCTTATTCTGAACTTATGATACCTATCAAATATCTGGTGGTCGGTAAATACAGAAATCTTCAGGTCATTATCCGTAAAACCACCATGGAGATTAAGTAACAGCGAATTGAAGTGAGCCTCTGGATTAATTTCTGCAAAGATATCCCTTAACCTTTCGATCTGTGATTCGCTTTCTGAGATTATATATGTCTCATAACCATCAGCATTATTTGATAAAAGCCTTCCGGTGAGTAATTCAAAATTTTTATTAAATACCGGTTGGGGTTCAGTATGGAATTCAAAGGTGGCCTCAGGTTCAAAAAGGCTATGTTTTCCAAACTCCAACATTCTGAAATTTTTACATTTATCAAGGAAATAATTCCCTGTCATCACTATCTCTTTCTTATCGGATATTTGTCCTGATTCTTCCCTTTGAGCGGTCTGGGAATAGATATTATTGATCTTTTCCTTTATATATTCAGCATCCTCAATCCATATCAGTGATGATGGGGGTAAAAAGTCAGTAAAAGAATCATTGATCTCTTCAATTGAAATATCCTGGATATTAGGAATAATGGAAATCTGGTTGTGAATACTCACCGATAGCTGATCATCAGTATTAAAAGACCTGATCGTTTCGACCTCTTCCCCAAAAAAGTCTATCCTGTAAGGCAGATCAGCTGAATATGAAAAGACGTCTGCAATACTTCCTCTTATTGAGTATTGTCCGGGTTCATAAACAAAATCTGTCCGCGTGAAATTATATTCATGAAGCATCTCTTCCAGAAACTCCAAAGAGATTTTGTCTCCTTTATTTATATTGAAGGTATTCTTTTTCAGGTTTTTTCTGCTGACAACCTTTTCCATAACCGATTCGGGGTAGGTTACAACAATCCCCTTTCTTTTTCCCGATGCCAGATGATTCAGCACTTCGGTACGCAGAACAATATTAGCAGGTTCGGTCTGCTCATATTGAACTGATCTTTTATAGGTAGAAGGAAAAAAGAAGACAGATTCTTCGCCCAGGATTGATACCAGATCATTATAAAAATATGCAGCATCTTCCTTTTCAGGGATAATTACCACATGAGTTGTCTGTGTTTTTTGAAAGACCAGCGATAGAACCATTGCCCTTGATGAACCTGAAAGTCCTTCGATCCTTATCTTCCCTGCCTTATCAGCATTAATCGTTTCAATCAGTCCCGGCAGAACAGGATGGTTGTTAAAGTGTACGGTTATCTGGTTTTCTTTCATTAAGAGCTTAAGACAGCGAATTTAATAATGTAAATAATTCCGCAAAGATAATGATCCGTAGATATAGAAGTGGTAAACAGCAAGGAATCATCAACGATATTGATGAAGAAACTCTTCGATTTTATTTACCATGTTCTTCGATCCGGCATAAAAGGGAGATCGTTGGTGGAGTGATGATGGAATTATTTCCAATATACTTATGCTGCCATTGGTAGCTCTGCCCCCCGCCTGTGATGCAATAAAAGCAATTGGATTACACTCATATACAAGCCTTAACTTTCCTTTAGGTGTGATTTCATTTTCGGGATAAAGGAAAATTCCACCCTTTAAAAGATTCCTGTGGAAATCTGATACAAGCGATCCTATGTATCTCGATGTATAAGGCCTGACTGAATCTTTGTCTATTTCCTGGCAATACTTAATATATTTTTTTACTCCTTCCGGGAAATGAATGTAGTTACCTTCATTAACTGAATATATTGATCCGTCTTCCGGAGTCTTTATGTCGGGATGAGAGAGACAAAATTCCCCTATGGAAGGATCAAGAGTAAAACCGTTTACGCCGAATCCTGTCGAATATACAAGCATTGTTGATGATCCATAGATAATATAACCTGCCGCAACCTGTTTTGTGCCTTCCTGTAGAAAGTCATCATTTCTCACTTTCTCTCCGCGTTGAGTTATTCTCCTGTAAATAGAAAATATTGTTCCAACAGATACATTAAAATCAATGTTAGATGAACCATCAAGGGGATCGATGCAAACAACATATTTTCCCTCTGACGCATTTGTGTCGGAAAAGACTATCTCATTCTCGTTCTCCTCGGTCGCAACACCGCAGCATTCACCGCTTGAAAGGAGAGACCTTATGAATACCTGATCGGCATAAACATCAAGTTTCTGCTGATTTTCCCCATGGACATTGACCTCTCCCGAACTACCAATTATATCTATCAGTCCGGCTTTACTAATCTTTTTATTTACCATTTTGGCAGCAGTCCCAATATGATGTAACAAACTTGAGAGCTCCCCTTTCGCGTACGGAAAATCCTTCTGTTTCAGAATGATAAAATCATTTAGTGTTGTAATATTATAGTTTTCCATTTAGAAATATTTTGTAATTTTTTACAAATTTAGTAATTATCATCAGGATCATAATTTTCAAATATTTTATTTACTTAAATTGCGTTGTAAGACGGAAATTATACTTTTATAACAAATTAAAGTAATGAAAGTCTATAAGTTCGGGGGAGCATCGGTAAAAGATGCTACAGGGATAAGAAATCTTGCCAATATAGTTTCACATGAAAAGGATAATCTGGTAATTGTCGTCTCTGCATTGGGGAAAACAACAAATGCTCTTGAGCGCGTTCTTAAAGCCTGGATAAGCGGAGCAGGAAATTATTTTACCATTTTGGACGAGATTTATACCTTACACTTGTCGATAATTACAGATCTGTTTGGAGAAAACTCTGAAACCGGGGGAAAGATAGATATCTCTTTTGCCATCCTTAGGGAATACTTTCTGACTTCGCCAAAAGAGGAATACGATTTTGAATATGATCAGGTTGTTTCTTATGGGGAAATCTGGTCAACAATAATAGTTGCTGAGTATCTGAAAAAAAACTTTAAGGAGGTAGAGTGGTGTGATTTAAGGGAAATCCTTCTGACAGATGACAGGTTCAGGGATGCAAATGTCTTATGGAGTGAGAGCGCTAAAAAAGTACAGAGCATCTTTAATTTCGAAAAGAAGCGGATTTATGTAACTCAGGGTTTTATTGGAGGGACTGTGGCAGGTCACACGACAACTCTTGGCAGGGAAGGATCAGATTATACAGCGGCAATTCTTGCAAATATGCTTGATGCTGAATTAGTTGTTGTATGGAAAGATGTCCCTGGTATCCTTAATGCAGATCCCAAATGGTTTCCGGATGCCCATAAACTTGATGAAATATCGTATAAGGAGGCCGTTGAAATGAGTTTCTCGGGAGCAAAAGTAATTCATCCTAAAACTATTAAGCCGCTACATAATAAGAATATACCGCTGTATGTTCGATCATTTCTTACTCCTGAAGAAAACGGGACAGTTATTAAAGCTGACATTACTTTGAGAAAGATTGAACCGGTTTTTATAAAAAAAGAAGATCAGATACTCATCTCAATTCTTCCCAGGGATTTTTCTTTTGTTATGGGTGATAACCTGAGCAGGATTTTCCATTCATTTATTACTCATGGTATTAAAGTAAACCTGGTGGAAGCAAGTGCAGTAAGCATTGATGTCTGTGTAGATGATGAAAGAACCAAGGTTGATATTCTTATTGATGATCTCAAAACAGAATTTTCAGCAGTTTATAATGAAAATGTGGAAATGCTTACAATAAGGCACTACACACCTGATGCTCTGGTACTAATAACAAAAGACAGGGAAATTCTTTTGGAACAGAAAACCAGGAGTACTGTAAGATTTGTGGTAAGACAAGAATACGACCACAAACTCCCGGACACAGCACTATCTGTCAAACCTTAATCGTTGTCCCCTGTAGTCGTTATTAATGATTCCATTGTCAAAAACAATAGTGCCGTTCACAATGGTCTTAACCACTTTTGATCTGAAAGTTGTTCCTTCAAAAGGAGACCAACCGCACTTATATAGTAAATTTTCTTTTGAAACACTCCATGGGCTGTCGGGATCGACAAGGCACAAATCTGCATAATATCCTTCCCTTATGAATCCTCTTTTTCTGATATTAAACAGTATAGCAGGATTATGGCACATCATCTCAACAATCTTTTCAAGATTGAAAACTTTTCTATGCCACAACTCGAGCATTACAACCAGAGTATGTTGAATTAGCGGTCCTCCGGAAGGCGCTTTAAAATAGCTGTTTCCTTTTTCTGATAAAGTATGTGGTGAATGATCAGTAGCGATAATATCAATTAAATTATTGTTTACTCCATTTATCAAAGCATCCTTGTCAAACCTGGTTTTAATCGAGGGATTCCATTTAATAAATGTTCCAAGTTCATCGTAGGATGATTCATCAAACCAGAGATGATGGATACAAACCTCTCCGGTAATTCTTTTCTGATTTAAGGGCAATTCATTACTGAAAAGTTTAAGCTCATCAGCGGTCGAAAGATGAAGTATATGAAGTCTGGTATTGAATTCTTTTGCAAGGTTAACTGCATGTGCTGAAGAATGGAAGCAGGCTTCGCGACTACGGATTTGTGAATGCATTATAACAGGAACATCTTCTCCGTATTTTTTCCTGAAAATCTCACTGTTCTTTCTGATTATAGATTCGTCTTCACAATGTGCGGCAATGGGAAGTGATGTCTTTGCAAAAAGCTCTCTCAAAGCATTTTCATTATCAATAAGCATATTACCGGTTGAAGACCCCATGAATAATTTTATTCCACATACTGCAGAATGATCAACCTTTAAAACATCATCGAGGTTCGTGTTTGTGGCTCCCAGATAAAAAGAGTAGTTGATGAATGAGTTTTCAGAGCCAATCCGGTATTTTTCATTAAGAATGTCGATAGTAACTGTCTGAGGATTTGTGTTGGGCATATCCATAAATGAGGTAACCCCTCCGGCAACAGCAGCTCTCGATTCGCTGTAAATATCACCTTTATGGGTTAACCCGGGTTCTCTGAAATGAACGTGATCGTCAATTACTCCGGGTATCAGCAACAATCCTGTTGCATCGATTATTTTTGTCCCTGAGGGAATATTAATCTCATCAGATGATCCGATTGATGTTATGAGTTCATCAATTATAAGAAGGTCGCTCCTGAATGTTTTGCCCTCATTGACTATTGTGGCATATTTGATTAGGATGCTGCTCATGATACTATACCTTATATATATGTAGGATTTTTAGGGGGTAAAATACAAGGGGGTAAAATGCTAATTTTTAGTCAACATACTCCTTATCTTCATTCTCAAGACTCCCCATAATGCCTCGTTAAAGATCCCTCCTGACATTTTTGAAGCTCCCAGTTTTCTGTCGGTGAAGATAATTGGAATTTCAATGATCTTGTATCCCAGTTTCCATGTTTTGAACTTCATCTCAATCTGAAAACCATAGCCAACTGACTTGATTTTGTCGAGTCTGATATTCTTGAGTACCTCTTTTTTATAACACTTAAACCCGGCTGTAGTATCCATTATTTTCATGCCTGTTACCATCCTTACATAGATTGAGGCGACATACGACATAAGAACCCTGGAGAGAGGCCAGTTAACAACATTTACCCCGCTTATATATCTTGAGCCGATAGCAAGATCAGCGCCATTCTCTGAGCATGCCTGGTATAGTTTCACCAGATCGCGTGGGTCGTGCGAAAAATCTGCATCCATCTCGTAAATATAATTATAGCCTTTTTCGAGAGCCCATTTGAACCCGGCGATATATGCAGTCCCTAATCCTAATTTCCCCGGTCTTTCAATCAGATGGAGATTAGGGAATAATTTCTGGATATCCTTAACAATAGAAGCAGTGCCGTCAGGAGAGTTATCATCAATGATGAGAATATCGAAGATGGGTTTCAGAGAAGAAATTGATTTTACAATTGCTTCAATATTTTCCCTCTCTTTATATGTAGGTATAATGACTATATTTGAAACTTCTTCCATATTATTGCGAAAATAAGGAAATTCATTTAATAGACGTTATGTCAAAATGATTATTTAGTATATCTTAGCTTTAATTCAGGACAAAGCGAGTTAATTTTTATTTCGAGAAATTTTGTTTGGGTAATATAACAAATGATAAGGACAGAAGGTAAAATATTTATATGAAAACATCTTTTTGTATTTTTTTTTCAATCCTGGTAATCAGTTCCGATGCATTTTCTCAGGAAAAGAACTGGCAACTCGATGTATTCAACTTTTTTGACAACACAGAATTTGGACGATCTGCTGTTAAGATCCCACAAACAATGGCAGGTGTTATTGTAGCTCCTGAAGCCGGATTTGTGTGGGATTCAATTCATAAGGTGAATATCGGCGTGAACCTGTTACATGAGTTCGGAAGTTCAAAGGCTATTGATAGATTCTATCCTACAGCATATTATGAATTAAGCAAAGGGCCGGTGAAATTTATTATGGGAGCATTTCCCCGCTCGAGGGCAATAGAAAATTACCCGCGTATTTTTTTCCAGGATTCTATCTCATATTATCGTCCTAATATTAATGGTATATTCTGGGAGTACCGGAAAAACAAAAGCTATTTGAATCTCTGGCTTGATTGGACAGGCAGGCAGTCAAAAACAGTAAATGAGGCCTTTTTCATGGGTTTTAGCGGAAGATATAATATTGGTGTTTTTTATTTGCAGCATTTAGGTTATATGTTTCACTTCGCGGGGAAAATGGATCCTGTTATTGAGGAGCCACTGCATGATAATGGCCTTTTCCTTACATCTGCAGGTGTAGATTTTTCAGGAAGAACCTGTTTCAGGAAACTTGAAGCGAATGCAGGTTGGGTCGTTGGATTGGAGCGTTCGCGTGCTGAGAATACAGGATGGATTGCATTAAATGGAATTCTGCTCGAAACGCGGATAGAATATAAATGGTTTGGACTATTTAATACTTTCTACAAAGGTGCCGGGTTGATGTATTTTTATCGCGACCGTGGGAATAAACTTTACTGGGGCGATCCTGTTTACAGGGCAAAAACATATAACCGTTCGGATTTCTATGTGAGTTTTCTTCAAAACCGCACAGTAAATATAAATCTTACCTATTCACTGCATTTTCTTGAAAGTCGGATTTACCATGAGCAAATGCTTAAGGTTATTGTTAACCTTAATTCCCGCAAGAATTGACTCTTCCTAACAGACAGATAATAAGATAAATAGATTCAATTATTATTATTATCGGAAAAAATTGCGTTTTTTTTAATTCTTTACTTGTCAGGAAAGAATCAATTTATATCTTTGCACCCGCTTTAAGACAAAGAGTTTACTGAAGGGTAGGAGAGACAGGATTCAGGCTTTGAGATGAAAGGAAGATGGGAAAGGAAAAGGCCGGAAAAATATCTCGATTATTTTTGGTTAGGAAGTTCAGATGTATTAGATTTGTCGTCCCAAAAGCAAAACAAGAGACCCTCCTACGCCAAGGCTTCGGAGGGCAAAGGTTCTTTGAAATTATGAAGTAAACAACCAGGCGAGATATGGAAATCTCGTCAAAATAATTAACTTGTTAGTATTTTTGAATT
>JANYIW010000168.1 GCA_025358645.1 Bacteroidales bacterium | reverse complement strand
TCTCAATTGACGCCAGTTTATAAGTTTGATCCGGAAAACCCTGATCAGCTCTCCGGTCTTGGAACTATTGCACTTGACCTGAATCATGGAAAAACAGAAACCCCAAAACCCCGTAAACATCAGGGAATGTTCGGCGGACCTCAGGAGTATTTTTTCCAGGAGAGGACCGCATTTATGCTGGACCAGAATTCATACGCTCTCCCTGCCCATAATAATAATATGATGGTAATGCTTAATAATCAGGGCGATACACTTTCAACATTTACGAAACTTGAAAAACTTAAAAATTATACGAACCCGCTACAACGGCATCCTGATTACGGCATTCAGTATGAATACAAAGGAAAATTATTCTTCCGGTCTGAGTTTAATGATACTGTCTTCGAGGTGATCCCTCCCAACAGGTTATATCCAATTTACGTCTTGAAACTAGGAAATTATAAAGCTTCATTACAAGAGGGAGTCGATCCCGATTTTAAACTTACAGGTAAAATCATACCCGGAGACTGGGCTGAGACGCAGAATTATATATTTCTGAGTTTTACAAAAGACGATTATGATTGTCAGAACTCCAGAAAGAAGAAAACAGTGAAGATCTATCATGCAATCTTTTCAAAACTGAATCAGCAGTTGTCTGTGATTAAAGGTGATCCTTACGATTATTCCCCTGAAATACTTGAAAACAATATTGATGGGGGTTTACCGGTATGGCCATCTTCCTATATGATCGGAAATAATGGAGAAATACTTATTTCCCTGAAAGGTAAAGATTTAAAAGATCGCGTCATTTCGAGACAGTTTAAGCTTTCGGGAGCGCCGGAAAACAAAAAGAAAGAACTGGAAAAATTGGCTGGTTTTGTTTCAGAATCTGAAGATATACTAATGATAATAAAATGAAACCATTAACAGTTCCATGTGTCATATTATTACTGTTTATCAGCATTATATCATGCCGGAATAACCGTTTGAAGACCAATGAAAAGGGATTAACAGAAGAGATTATCCTAGAGGAAAAGAATAATGAAGAAGCAAAAAGAATTGCCCGTGAAAAGGAGTTGGCAGATACCCTGAACAAGGGTATTAAAGGGCCTATTTATAAAGAGGTCCGCTCAGTTGATCCTGCAAATCCACCTTTAATAATTGACATTGAGGGAAGCCTGGAAAACATACATGAGTATAAATTATCTGAAGTACTTTCTGAATTAAAATATGTCAGAATAGAACAACCACCGGATTCAGCTTTTGAAAGGGATATTAGATTCGACTATTATCTAACTGATGACTATATTATTGCGGTTAACAGATTGGGTATTCTTAAGTATAATAAAGATGGCAGGTTTTTAAATACTATAGTGAAAAACATGTTTACAACAGACGGGTTTTTAATAATGACATTTATAGGTGCTTCATATATGCAGGGGGGAGGTACTTATTATAACAACATAAGTAGCATTGGTAATAAATTGTATTATACCTACATAAATACAATTTCTTCACAGGAATACAGAGTTGAATATGATTGTTCGGAAATAGAGATCATGCCTCAAACAGAATTTAATCCTGAATTTCCTTCTAAAATCTTAGGCAAAGGGAAGATTTTTGCAGACTATAATTCAAAAGGAAGTAAAGGGGAGACAAATTCTTCAGGTTCAAAAAGCTTTCTGACTAAGTGGATAGATAATAATACATATACCAAGAAGATAAGAGGATCTGACATATATGCAGTCATAGATAAGCTAGGAGATACTCTTTCTAAATTTCCGCTATTTGAAAAACTCGTAAACTATACAAAATCAGTTGGACGTGGAACCGATGATGGTTGTCAGTATGAATATAAAGGCAAAAACTATTTCAGGAACGCCTATAATGACACTCTTTTTCATGTAATACCCCCAGACAGATTATTACCAGTCTATGTACTTAACCTTGGCCTGTACAAAACATCAAGGCAGCAGGGTACCGATCCTGACTTTGACCTGACAGGAAAAATCATACCTGAAGAGTGGGTTGAAACAGAGAAATATATTTTTCTGACTTATACAATAGATAACTATGATTGTCCGAATACAAGAAAGAAAAAAACTGTGAAGATTTATCATGCCCTGTATTCAAAAATGAATCACCAATTATCAGTGATTAAAGGTGATCCTTATGATTATTCACCTGAAATTCTGGAGAACGATATAGATGGTGGTTGGCCTGTATGGCCTTATCCGCCAACCAGGTATATAGCTGGTCAAAATGGAGAAGTAATTATTTCCCTGAAAGGTAAAGATTTAAAAGATCGCGTCGTTTCGAGGCAGTTTAAACTCTCGGGAGCGCCGGAAAACAAAAAGAAAGAACTGGAAAAATTGGCTGGTTTCGTTTCAGAATCTGAAGATATACTAATGATAATAAAATAAAAATGTCAAATAACCCTTGTAAGAAACAGTTTAAAGCCACCCCTGCCTACGGGCAGGCAGGCATTTGTGTGGGTTTTGGGGGGTGAAAAACACGAAAATAAAAACATTTCCAATATGAACAATCTCATTAAAATAACCCTCCGCAATCTAAGAAGGAACCCGGTATATTCTATAATCACATTTACAGGATTCACATTCGGTATAGCTGCCAGTCTGCTTATTTATCTCTGGGTATATAATGAGCTGAGTTATGAAAAATTCCATCCTGATTTCCAGCGGATATATCGTGTCCTGACACTCTCAAAACAGGGTGATGAAATTGTAAAATCACCATATTGCTACCGCCCTGTTCCCAAAACTATGAAGATGGATTATCCGCAAATTGAATATGCCACCTATTTAAGTTATGACTCCGAAGATTCTCCGCTTCATCTGGAATCAGGAGGTGAAAAATTTGAAGAAAGAGGGTGCTCGACAGATGAAGACTTTTTCAAGATTTTCGAAGGATTCAGATTTGTTGAAGGCTCACCCAAAAGCGCTTTTGAAAAACCTGATAATATTATACTCACTGAAAAAACCGCAAAAAAGATTTTCGGTAATCAGCCAGCTCTCGGCAAAGTCATCATAAGCGACAAATATTCAAAAGAAGTTTTTACAGTCGGAGGAGTCTTAAGGATTCCTGAACAGAGCCACATTGACTTTGGATATATTCTCTCAGAAAAGAACAGCAGGAATTCAGCCTATTCAAATAACTGGGGTGACAAAGGTTTTGTAAGGGTATATATCAAACTCCGGAAAGATGCTAAGATCGATGATTCTTTTCTTACAGCCATTTCAAACCATATCGGCCGATATTCTAAGATCACCGATAAACTTATGTTTCAGCCTCTGGCTGACATCCATCTTTATTCAGATTATCAAAATGGCTTTTATGATAAGCACCCTGGCAGTTATAAGTATGTCTGGATATTTTCAGGACTTGCCCTTCTTATCGTCCTTATGGCATCACTTAATTTCTCCGCGCTATCTGTTGCGCGTGCATCAGAGCGTTCGGTTGAAATTGGTATCAGAAAAGTTACCGGTGGCAGCAGGATCAGCATTTTCCGGCAGTTCATAGCAGAATCTGTTTTTCAGACTTTCGCAGCCACTTTAGTTGCCATCTTTATTGTGTGGTTCATTCTCCCTTGGTTTAATACGCTATCCTCCCAGAAATTGACTTTTAATATTACCCCAGGACTATTCCTAAACCTTTTCATACTTACCTTTTTGGTCGGCATTATTGCCGGTATTTATCCTTCCTATTATCTTTCCTCGTTTAATCCAATTGGAATATTCAGAGGCGGTTCCATATCCGGATCGAGACGCAATTTTATCAGAGTGCTCGTGACCGTCCAGTTTACAATAGCAATTTTCTTTATTATCTCAACATCCCTGTTTATCAAGCAATTAAACTACATTCACAACAAAGATCTGGGTATCGATAACAAAAATGTAGTAGTTATTCCGACAGGTTTATGGTACGATAA
>JANYIW010000081.1 GCA_025358645.1 Bacteroidales bacterium | reverse complement strand
TTAAAATTTATTTTTCTGAAAAGAGCGGATAGTTTGTCAGGATTTCCTTTTTCCAGAATTCTTATGTTCTTAAGTGTATAGGATAATGTCCAAACAGCTAATGAGTTGGTGTACCAGTTATTATTAACGTTATTCTCATACTCATTCGGACCGGTGACTCCGAGTATCACATATTTCTTAAGATTTTCTGAGAAGGTTGTCCGCTGGCTCCAGAACCGCGAAATTCCTATCAATACTTCCAACCCGAATTCTGCCATATATTCCTCATCGCCCGTATGTCGGATATAGTTGAAAATAGCAAAAGCAATTACCCCATTCCTATGTATCTCTTCGAAGGTTATCTCCCACTCATTGTGACACTCTTCACCGTTCATTGTAACCATCGGGTACAAAGCTGCACCGTCTCTAAACCCTAGTTTTTCAGCATTGGCAATACTTTTATCAAGATGTTTGTAACGGTATAACAATAGATTTTTCCCGACTTTCTTATCAGCTGTTTTAAGGAAAAATGGCAACCCAAAAGCTTCGGTATCCCAATATGTACTGCCTCCATATTTCTCTCCGGTAAATCCCTTTGGACCAATATTGAGTCTTTCGTCTTTTCCGGTATAGGTCTGGTTAAGGTGGAAGATATTAAAGCGTATTGCCTGCTGAGCAGAAATATCGCCTTCAATAATCACATCTGAAGTAGACCAGATCCTTTCCCATTCTCTGGTATGGTCAAGGAAAAGTTTTGCATAACCTTTTGCATTTGCTTCTTTAAGACGGGCTTTAGTATCCTTTAATAAATGTTCTTTTGAATTATTCAACGAAGACAGAACCGATACATACTTATTCAGGACTACCTCCTCACCTGTCCGGATGCCGAGGGAGAAAGAGCCGGCAATGTATTTTTCTTTATAGCTATTATCAACATTTGCATGAATCTCTTTATTATTCTTCAGAATTTCAAAACTCATCCCGGTTGCAACATGAAAATCTGTTTTCAATGTTCTGGTAATAAGTACTCCACTGTTTCCATCTATTTCTTTGCTGACCTCTACCCAGAATTTTTCCCCATAATTTGAGTCTTCATTTTTTACATCCCCGTCAATATAAACTGTGAAATCGAGGTTACCTTCAAAATCTATTGATTTAACAGCATATCTGATTATTCCAAAATCAGGTTCTGCCATGCTGAGGAATCTCCTGCTATTGATCTCAACTGTCTTATTTTCTGAATCAGTTACCCTGAAAGATCTTTCAAGATAACCTTCCTTCATATTGAGAATCCTTGAGAATGAAGTGATTTTTGATATTGCCAGGTCAATAGCTTTCCCGTTCACTGCGATATCAATACCAATCCAGTTTGGGGCATTCAGGACTTTTGCAAAATATTCAGGATATCCGTTTTTCCACCATCCTACCCGTGTTTTATCAGGGTAATACACACCGGCAATATAACTCCCCTGCAAGCTATCACCTGAGTAATGTTCTTCAAAATTGGCTCTCTGTCCCATATAGCCGTTGCCAAGCGAAAAAATGCTTTCCGATTCCCTGTTCATTTCAGGGTGAAAGCCCTCTTCTATAATTTGCCAGGCATCCTTTTTATAAAAACTATTCATAATCGTGAATCATTTTCTATAGTACTAAGTTTCGCCAGGCTCATCTCACTTAATCCCGAAACAACAAAATGAGCTTCAGTCAAGATCTTGGGTGATCCAATGCCAATACATAGCATCCCGGCATTAAGAGCAGCCTGAACACCTGCAACCGCATCTTCAAACACTACACAGTTAGGGGGTTTAACACCTATCATTTCTGCGGCTTTCAGGAATACTTCAGGATCAGGTTTTGCTTTGCTGATAGTATTACCGTCTGCCACTGCATCAAACAATTCCTGAATACCAACCCTCTCAAGGATTATTGGAGTATTCTTGCTTGCCGATCCTATCGCTACGCGGAAATTTGCACTTCTCAGTTCCTTAATAAACGGGAGACACCCCGGAAGAATCTCATCTGGTGTCATTTTTTTTATATACTCAAGATACCAATTATTCTTAAGTGTTGCATATTCCAGTTTTCTGTTCTCATCAAGTCTTATATTGCCAATCTCCAGGATTATTTCAAGGGAAGCCATTCTGCTTACACCTTTGAGTCGTTCATTGTCTTCTTCTGTGAAAAGGATCCCAAGCTGATTAGTAAGTCTTTTCCACGCCATGAAGTGGTATCTGGCAGTATCAACAATTACTCCATCAAGATCAAAAATGCATGCGGTTATTTGCATCACCCTTTTATTGATTTTGTTTCATCCACATCGTTAACAAAAAGAATCAGTGCAGCGGCAATGAACATAGAAACGCCTCCGGCTACCAGAGCGTAAATACTCTCACCGCCAAAAACGTCTCGAACAAAGAATCCCAGGATGCTTGCAGCGAGGATCTGCGGAATAACTATGAAGAAGTTAAAAATACCCATATACGTCCCCATCTTTTCAGCCGGGAGTGATCCTGTCAGAATTGCATAAGGTATTGCAAGTATACTTGCCCAGGCAAGACCAATACCAAGCATGGAAAGTATCAACATTCCCGGGGTATGGAAAAGGATGATGGATATTAATCCTAAACCGCCTGCAATAAGACACGCAGAGTGTGTGATACGTCTGTTCGTCAGCCTCGCGAGGACAGGAAGAAGGAATGCAACCAATGCTGCAAAGCCATTATAAACACCAAAGAGTATACCAACCCAGTTTGCACCCTGATTATATAGTTCACTTGTTGGATCCTTTGTACCATATATATGGCTTGTTACGGCTGATGTTGTATAAATCCACATTGAGAAAAGAGCAAACCATGAAAAAAACTGGACTACAGCAAGTTGTCCCATTGTTTTTGGCATACTGTAAAGGTCGCTCAAAACAACAACCAGTCCGCTCTTTGATTTTCCTGCCGATACAAGCAGTCCGGATATAATCTGTGTCAATCCAAAAGCTCCTATTCCGACCGAAAGAATATACAATTCCTTATCAAGTGAATAAAAGTATATGAGGAGACTTATCACAAGTCCTGCAAAAATCCAGTAGAATCCTCTTTTTACAAATATATCGGTTCCGAAAGAGTTATCTGTATCTGTCGCATAATCAGCTTTAGATTTTTCTTCAGCAGAAAATTCACGAAGCTCATCAGGAGAGTACTCTTTTGTTTTGACAATTGTCCATATCACAGCAGCGATAAAGACCACTCCTCCTATATAAAATGCTAGTTTTACAGATAGAGGTATCTGACCGGCAGGTGCAGTGTTTTGAACATGAAACCAGTTTGTGAGAACATAAGGTAGTACCGATGCAATAACGGCGCCTGTGCCTATAAAAAAGCTCTGGGTTGCAAAACCATAAGTACGTTGTTCTGATGGCAGCATATCGCCAACAAAAGCTCTGAAGGGCTCCATTGAAATATTTATGGATGCGTCCATAATCCACAGCATTCCTGCAGCGATCCATAGAACAGGGGAGTTTGGCATAATGATCAATGCGAGAGATGCAAGGATGGCGCCTGTAAGAAAATATGGACGTCGGCGTCCCCATCGGTTCCACGTGTTGTCACTCATGTGACCTATTATTGGTTGAATAATAAGACCTGTGACAGGGGCAGCAATCCACAAAATCGGTATGTTATCAATCTTTGCACCAAGTGTCTCAAAAATCCTGCTTACGTTTGCATTTTGAAGTGCGAATCCAAACTGAATTCCAAGAAATCCAAAACTCATGTTCCAGATCTGCCAGAAGGTTAGACGTGGTTTTGATCTTTTCATATAGTATGATTAATTTTAACTTAAACGGATCAAAGACCCCCTTTCCTGTTTCCCCCAAGGGGGAAATGCAGCTATTGCAATCTTGCTCCTTCCCCCGTGGGGGAAGGTCGGGAAGGGGGTAAAAAAACTTATATCCATAGAATTATTTAAACAATCTACAATTTATAATAAATATAAGGTCGATTTATAATCAAAAATAGAAAAATGGTTCGATAAATGGAGCAGGTAAGTCATTTATTTTATCCTATAATCGCTGATTTTCCGACAGCATTAACTATTGAACCAGTGTGAATTTAAGACTGAATCCGAAATTAGTGTTTGAAGTAGGAAAAGTGTTGGCAACAAATGGATTATTCATACTGCGGTCGGCAAAAATCTGAAGGTTGAATCTGTCGCTTAAAATATAATCGGCAGTCGCTCCCAAAGAAAATATTTTTTGTCCTACAACAGGTTGATTAACATCCTCAACCAGTTTGCGAGCGAGTGTTTTGTTATCCCTTATCGAAAGATCAAAACGCAAATTCAGATCGCTTTTCAATGCCCGTTGTCCCCCACCCGTCTTGAGAATTATCTGAACATTATCAAATCGGTATCCGGCACCGAAGATCAGTTCATTAATTCGTGCGTCAGCAACCTGGTTACTGGTTAAATTAAGTGTGACTGTACGGGATTTTCTCCATTCAAACCGGGTAGTAAGGCTGTTTTTCCAGTTCATATCCACATTGATTAAAGGGCTGAACTGTTCACTTATTGTCACAACATTTATCTCATATTGTTGAACAAAGTTATTCTGAAGATCTCTTAATCTGCTTATTCCATCGACATCTGCCTCATAGCTCAGATTGGTGGTATATGAGCCGATCTGGTAAGTGCTTCGATACTGATGCATCAGATTTATAGATCTGAATACTTTTTGAATAAACTCAAATTTCGATAACCCATCAAAGTTAATTCTCCAGTTTGGCATCATTCTTAATGCTGATGGAAATGTTGCAAGTCCTATTTTATTTGGATTTGATTTAGAATAAGCAGCCAGGAATGCAGGTATCATAACTTCCCTTGATGTCTCACCGTATCCGCTTTTATAAGGTCCTTCGATGGGGTTACCGGTTACCGGGTCACTGTCGGGGTTATACGCAGGATCTATCTTTTGTCTATCCGCAGCTCTCCTATCCGAGATAATAACGATATTCTTCTTAAAAGCTTCAAACGCAGGCGATACATAGTCATTCGTCTTCGAGATCTTTTCAAATGAAGTTCCCCATGATATGATAGATATTGAGAAGTTACCGGAAATAATCCGGTTACGTGTGCTGTCAGGGAAGTTCCCGTTATAATCAGCTATATAATAAGCTCTTTCTGACTCCAGGAATCTTCTCTCGGCATTTATATCAATTCTTAAACCGGGAAAAGGTTCAACAAGACTTCGCAAAGACAATTCACGTTTATTATCATAAATAGCCGGAGTATTAAGTAAGGTATCTTTTGATAACCATCCGTTTGTTATCGCTTTGTCAAAGAAACTTCTATCGCTGTATCCCAAAATGAATGGCCAACCGGGCGCCAGGTTACCATCATAGTTTGACATTCCCAGAAATTTAGTTTCCGGGGAATAGCCAGGTAGAAATTGTCCCTGTGATGTTGTATAGGTCAGACTTGCCGACCTTATACCCATTATTGCCCTGATCAGATATTCACCGGTAACCGTAAGCGGATTCCTGATTTTTTTAACCTTGCCCTCAACAACTACTCTTGCGCCATCTGCCTGCTGAGCTGCCGTGAAATTAACCTTATTGTCGTTTACAATTTCCACCTTGCCTTTCACCTCTTCACCGCTTTTCCCGAAAACCTTAACTTTTACATCTTTTGACTTAAGATTATGATAAATAGCTTTAACAGTGTTTGCTTTGAAGTTTACTTTTTCCCTGGTATATGTAACTGTTTTTAATTCTGCCTTCATCCTTTGTGCGGCGCCGGGCATTGTATTATTTTCAATATTCTTAAGAAATTTCAACTTTGTATAGAGGCTGGAAAAGTTTGCCATCGCGGTGAATGTCATCTCGCTATGATTCTTAATTGAATTCCCCAGGTTGATCTTCATACTATCGGGAAAAAGCGGGCCGGCAAGCCATGTATAATCTGAGCTATACCGGGCATTGGCATTTACCCATGAAAACAGAGGAAGCTTATTTACGGGAAGCGTGTAGGTAATATTCATAAAGTGATTATAAGTAGTGGTTCTGCCTCCATTTCTTAAATTAACCAATACTGAATCGCGCCAGGAATTATAACCGCCGCTATATCTCTTTTTGTCAACACCTCCCTGCGGCTCATCAATTCTTGCAAGATCTGTTGCAGTAAAATCAAATTTCAGCTGACGTGTTATGTCGTATTTAAAATCATAAATCCTGCTCCATTCAAAATCCTTCTTGAATGAAGGAGTAACTTTAAGGTAGGGGTTGTTAATATTCCTTGTAATTAATTCATTATAATACCGGCTCAGATCGGTCCTGAATGACAGGCTTTTTGGGAAAACATAAAAGTTAAAATCTTTGATAATCTTAAAAATCGGTGAATTAAGGAATCTTACGTTCTTAAACGGCATAACATTGGCAGGCTGTGCCTGGTAATCATAATTCAGGCCCCCTCTATAATTTTTCTCAAGGTTAATCTCTGTTTTGGTATTGCTATGATATATTTCATTATAGGTATAGTTCACACTCAAGTTCGCGGGGTCCCATACATGTGGCTTTGCACCCCGTTTTGTTATACCGGCATTGCTCACGGTAATTGTTTTTCGACGTGAAAAATCTTCCGAAATGGCTAATATTGAGTCTCTGACAGTCTTATTTTTAGAAGCAGCCAGAGCATCCTTAAGAAGGACATCCGGATCAAGAGGATTATATTGAGGTTTTATCCGCGTTTCAGAATATCCAACATAAACCGGAAGTCTGACTCCAATCTTTTCGGGAAAAAATTTCCCCAGTTCCATACTGGATGATATATCATATTTGACTATATCCTCCTTGCTCCTCTCATTAACTTTTTTCTCAATACTTCCCCATCCCGGGGTACTGGCTTGTCCTACCATATCTACAGTACCCAGATCGGCAAGACGAGCCTGTAGGTGTGCATTTGCAGCCCAGCCTCCGTTTTCGATAAAATCACTGAGCCTCAGTTCGTTAACCCATACTTCTGCGTATTTTGGATTTCCGTCATCCGTGGCTCTGCTCCTTGTTTTTATAGGATTCCTGACGCCTATCATTATGACTTTTATATTGCTAAGATTTGGGTTTCCTGAAACTGATACACGGGCAGTACCATTTTGATATACAAAGACATCAGATACACTTAAGGAAGAGCCTGGAAGCTGCATCTGCTTGTTGCGTTCCTGTTTAGCAACCTGCAAGACAGAGAGATCAATATCAAAACTATTTTCTATAGGCCACACTTTTGCCCTTTGATCATCAGAATTATTATCATAATGACCTGGTTGTGTAAGTTTTAATGGTATCTCATATTCATAAAAATTCCCCTTATAATCTGAACCTATTCTAATAAATGCAGTAAGGTCATCATCCTTTAATGGTTGTCCAATCATTGCTTCGGCATGAACCTCCATTCGTAACTTGCGGTACTGCCTTATATCGAGATTTACATTTCTGAAAGCAGCACGGGCATCGCCATCTTCAAGATTCAGAATTTTGAGTACCATCGATTGTTCGTTGAGCTGTCTCAACTGGGGATTCTGCGGATCGGTTATTCTGTCAAATCCCGGAGGCAGAACATAATTAACAGGTACTTTACCCGAATTCTCTTCGATACTTACAGAGCTTATTTCAAATGTTCCATCCGTTGCTTCAGGTATAGTAACTCTTTCCCCGCCTTCCATAAATGAAATGTTGTATTTTCTCCATTCGGCACGAACCAGGTCGAGCTTCGCAAAACGAAGAATAACCGGGTCGTTGAAACCTTTGAGAAACATTCTCATGAAACGGATTGATTTAAAATCCTTAATCGGACCAACGACTTTCTGATAATCAGTGATTGGGATCTTAAACTGATACCATTTAACTTTAGATTTTAATTTGTTTGCAAATGTAGCTTCATGCTCAATCTCGTCAACAACATAATTTGAACCAACTTTAATATCGCCAGGACGGATACTGACTTTATACTGATAGTAGCTTTCTGTTTCACTTAACGTATTATCACGGTTGATATCTTCCATATCCGGCAATGTTGACCCGGTAGTCGGATAAGATTCCTTAGACATCTCGGCGGTAAGTGAGTTGCCTTCCTGTCCGTTATAATTTTTATATCTGCCGAGAATGCCCAGTTGCTGAGCATCGTAATCCGATCCCCTGAAATAATGATAATCATCTCCGGAAGGGTCTTTTAAAATTTCCTGGTAAGCCTCCGGGCTGGTAATAAGCGCAGATCTCTGAAGATAACCCGAGAAGAAGGATTGTTCATCCTGGTCCATGAGGCCATCTAACCCAACATCCTGAAATAACCTGGATTTAGGGTCATTGTCAAAAGCGTGAACAACTGCCTGAATAGTTGGAACTCTTCCCCAGGCGGTTGTGTCTACGTTTTTTACCACAGACGAACCTGGGAGTCCGTTTTCAAAACTTTTTCGTGAATCCCGCAATATATCTTCTGAAATATTTCCAAGATTAATATAAAGATCTCCTCCCGCCTGGTCAGGATTATCAACAAATGGATCCATAACCCAAAACTTAACATACTGAATGTTTGCAGTCTCGAAATCGCTCGTGAGAACTTCTCTCATTATACCACCCCATCTTGATTTAGGGTCGTTAAGTTTTCCGCCTGAATTCATACCTTGAGAATAGGCGCCAGGATCCGTATCATAGTTATATGGACCTTTTTCGGCAGGATAATACGCGAGGTTTAAAACAGTTAAATTCGTCGGTATTCCGCTTGGGCTTTCCTTGAAAGGGAAAATTTCATTTTCATATATCTCTCTTACAAAATGACTTGACTGCTCATCTGCGTGTTGTTTTATATATTCGGGGGTTGATGATCCATTGCGTAAGAAAAGCGGGTCTATTACATACCATGCCAATTTAGCCCTGTTAAATCCGCTGACAAGATTATTATTAAACCTTGCTTCAGGAAAAAACTGATCCTGACCCTGAGGGACACTGGCTATAGTCCACGCATTAAATGATTTTAGGTCAAGAGGTATTTCACTTGCTTCAAAGTCATCGATATATGAATTACCGGCTTTTGATATCGCTTTTGAATGACCCGGAATCAAATTGGCAAACTCTCCAAAGAATGAGATAGATGAGGGAGCTTTAGTATTGAGAAGAGGAATTTTATCAATTATTTTTGTAAGTAATTGAGATTCTGTTTTATATGAAGTATTTAATCCCCATATTGTATTAGAAATCGGTTCCTCACCAAAATTTACTTTCTGAGTATATGGCCTTTCTGTAAGGTGGAGTATTGTTCCTCCTATATTGAAGTTATCAGAAACTCTGTAATCGAGATGAGTGCCAACAAGTGTTTTGGTCTGGAACCCAAAGAACTGATTATTCTCCAGAGAGACCTGTATGGGTGTTTGTGAATCAATAAGTGCACTGTTTATTATAGTTACGGTACCCATATTATAATCAACAGTATAATCTACGTTCTCAGCGAGAGGGACACCTCCGGCAGTGACCTTAACTGAACCTTTTGGTATACTTGTGGCATTGAGTCTGATAACTGATCCGGATTCAGAAGAGTATTGGCCAGTAAGTTTGAATTTATTTTTTTCAGCCATCTGCCGGGCAGCTGTCTGGGTAGAGTCATAAAGCTCCTGAAAGACATATTTGCTGGCTAATTTAGGATCGGCAATCATCTTTTTAAGATGGCTTCCGAAGGGTTCAATTTCAGGAAATATAATTTTCCCCCTGTCAACCATAACAGTAACACCATCAATGAAATCAAAAAAACCATCTGGCTGTCTGTCAAGCTGGGAATTAAGATTATCGAGACCCATTACCTGAAGAAGGATCTTATCTGCCAGACCCCCTTCCGGAATATAATTTATTGAATTGCCTGTTTTGTCATCCTGGTAGAGAACATTAAGTACAAAATCCTTTCTATCCAGTTTTCCAGATCCGAGAGAATAAATGTTCTTCATCATCAGGTTCCATGTGGGTAATTTCGGGCTCAGAGTGGTGCCTTTAATTAACTTAAGCACCAGAGCCTGTGGGGCGTTTATTCCATCGGTTGCAAACTCACCGATTTTGAATACTTTCCCACCGATTGTATATTCATAGGCAACTGCAAGAACCTCATCTGTATTCAGGGACGTATTAAGTGAAATATACCCCAGTTGCCTGTTGAAGATATACTCCCTGACATCAAGTTTTCTCGCGTTCTCAATTTTCTCAAAATCCCGTCCGATCTGAAATCCCGGATATAATGGGGCAAATGCATTTGTTACCTGATCCACATTTCGTATCATTCCATAGGAAGTAGTGAGCTGCACATACATTTTGTTAGCGTTATTATCGGGGTATACCAGCGCACCTGAGGCTGCCTGGAAAGCCGGCACCTTATTAAAGATATGCGTTGAGCTTTCACCAAGATCCATGAATGCAACTATATTTCTGTTGCTGGCATCTTCAAAACTGCTTGATTTATTTGTTACCCACACTTCGATCCGTTCGATATTAACACCGGAACTGACAATAGGTAAGTTTTTAAGAGCTTCATCATAAGTGTCTCTGAAGTGCTGAGAAAGAAAGAAATGCCTGTTAGCTTCATAATCGTCTGCAAACACATCAAAATCTGTCAGTTGAGCGCCACCCTTTGCTTGTATCACAGAAGATTGTCCTTTTTGTTGGGAAAGTACTGTGGTAACAGTAAGCTTTCCGAACTGCATTTCTGTTTTGAGTCCAAATAAGCTATAACTTCCTGTAATAAGCGTTCCGGTCAGAGGCAGAGTAACATCACCGGCCTCAACTTTTTTCAATATCTCATCTTCCTTGCCAGCATACTGAAGTTTAGTCCTGTTCTCAAATTCGAACATAGCATCGGTATTATAATTAACACCAAGCTGCATCTTGTCACCAATTGTACCAGTGACATTCATCTGAATTTTTTCTTTGAAATCGAATGTTGGAATTGTCTGGAGTTTTACCGGAAGGGTTGGATTTTGAGTTTTGGAAATGTTTATCCCGAAGATAAGTTCAGCAGATCCCTGCGGGATTATATTTATTGTATTGCTTCCAAATATTTTATCAAATGCAGCCCCTCCGATTTCTATTTGCGGTATCAGATTTGATTTGTACCCGGCTTGAGTTCCGGATATACGCGAATCCCAGTATTCGCGCATTGCCCTGGCATATTCATATTTTCTGAATTCGTCGGGGTTCATGTGCACGGGAGGGCGATAATCTAATGCTCCAATTTTCTCATAGAGGATATATTCGTTCTTATCGGGATTATAAGTTACAGTGGATTTGTAATTTGATGGTTTATTAAGAAAAAGTGGAGACTTTTGTTGTGGTTCCCATGGTATTCCTGAATCGTCCTTAAGTTTCAGGATTGATTTGCGGGTTGTATCTGATTTTACGCCACTCTGTACAGCAGTCTGACTACTTGCTTCTGTGGACTTTAAGAGAAAAGAAGCTAACAGCAGTAGATACGAAAATATCAGAATACTTTTATATGATATCCCTGATCCCAATCCGGCTTATATTCAGAATTACAAGTTTTTAAGGGCTCTCTTTATCATATCCTCAACTGTCAGATTTTTTTCTTCTCTGACTATCTTATCAAGGACCTTGGAGACAGCGCTTTTGGCAAATCCCAGCATTACTAATGCAGATAACGCTTCTTCGCGTTTCGTATTGTCTGCAAAGGCAAATATTTCACCACCTCCTGTATGTTTGCCTAACTTGTCTTTCAGGTCAATAATAATCCTTTGGGCTGTTTTTAAACCTATTCCCTTAACACTTTTAAGAATATCTATTTCTGAACCTAAAATTGCCTTTTCTATCTCCCCCGGATTAAGTGAGGAGAGCATCATCCTGGCGGTATTTGCTCCCACTCCTGTAACAGAAATCAGCAACCTGAATATATCCCGTTCCTCAGTATCTGCAAATCCAAAGAGCTGGTGGCTGTCTTCCCTGATGACTTCATGTATAAGAATTTTAAATTCTTTTTTGGCTTCAAGTTTTGAAAATGTTGTAATCGAGATATTGATCAGGTATCCGATCCCGCCTGTTTCCATCGTGAGGAATGTAGGTGTGATCCGGGTAATGTCACCTTTGATATAATCTATCATATTTATGGTTCAGGATTAAAAATATCAGGAGGAAGTTCATCAATCCGGTCACTATGAATTTCAATATCCTGATGTTTTAATGGATTTTTTGATATTTCGGCATACATCTCCCTGTTTCTGAAAATGTCGCATGCGAGGTATAAAGCCTGACGGAATGAATTTTCTGAAGCTTCGCCCTTCCCGGCGATAGCGAAAGCAGTGCCATGCACCGGTGATGTTCTTATAAAAGATAATCCTGCAGTGAAGTTAACCCCGGAATCGAATGATAATGCTTTGAATGGAGCAAGTCCCTGATCGTGATACATGGCAAGGATCCCATCGAATTTTGTAAATGATCCTGCACCAAAAAATCCATCTGCCGGGAAAGGTCCAAAAGTCATTATCCCTTCTTTTTGAGCCTGTTGAATCGCGGGTGAGAGTATTTCAGCCTCTTCAGTTCCCAGCAAAGAGTTATCGCCTGCATGCGGATTAAGTCCAAGAACTGCAATCCTTGGTTTGCGGATATTAAAATCAAGGATAAGTGACTGATTCATTAACCTGATTTTATGTAAAAGGGTTTCGATAGTTATCAATCCCGGAACATTACGAAGCGGAACATGATCGGTAGCTATCCCTATTCTCATACTTTCACTTATCATAAACATCAGGACCTCTTCAGCACCAGCTACAGATTTCAGATAATCAGTATGCCCCTTAAAATGAAAATTCTCAGATTGAACATTTTTTTTGTCGATGGGTGCAGTAATAAGGACATCTATTTTACCACTTTTAAGATCTTCTACTGCTTTTTCCAGTGAGATAATTGCAGCTTCTCCTCCCTGTGTTGTTGACTTTCCAAGTTCTACTCTGATATCGTCATCCAGACAATTTATCATGTTAGCCTTCCGGGCATGAGCCTCATCGGGTGTCTTGATATTATTAAAGGTAAAATTATTAATGTTCAATGCTTTACGATGATAAGCAGCTACCTTTGAGGAACCATATACAATAGGAGTACAAATATCATTTATTGTGGGGTCAGAAAGAGCTTTAATAATAACTTCATATCCGATGCCGTTTATATCTCCTTGTGAGATGCCGGCAAGTATTGTTTTCTTTTCCATAAATAATTATTTCTTGTCTGAATAGTTAACTGCAATTCTTCGCAGGAAAGCCGACAGTAACCTTAATCCCGAAGCGGTTCCGTTTTTTGCTCTGTAAAAATCATCCTTCTTCAGCATTTCAGTTCCTGCAATATCCAAATGAATCAAAGGGAATTCTGCAAACCTCTCCAGAAACTTGCCGGCTATAATAGCTCCTGCTTCACGACCGCCAACATTTCTAAGATCAGCAACATCAGAATTCAGTAACTCCCCGTATTCATCCCAGAAAGGTAATTCTGCAATTCTTTCATAAACGTCGTTACCACATTCTTCAAGCAGGTCGATATATTTTCTATCGGCATTTGTCATCACAGCAATAGCCTGATTTCCAAAAGTCATTGCTGCCGAGCCGGTAAGAGTTGCTATATCGATGATCAGTTCCGGAGAATATTTTGAAGCATAACTGATTGCATCAGCGAGGATGAGTCTGCCTTCAGCATCAGTATTCCCGATTTCGACAGTCATTTTATTATACATTGTAATGATGTCACCCTGGGTATAAGCATTGCCTCCGGGACGATTATCAGTTGATGGAATCAATCCGATAATATGAAGCGGGATTCCTGTTTTTGCCACTGTATGCATAACACCTGTTACGATCGCGGCTCCGGCCATGTCGCCATTCATTCCAGCCATAAAATCGCCGGTTTTAATATTCAATCCCCCAGTATCATAGACAATTCCCTTGCCAACAAGAACAATCGGTTTATTATTCAGGCTGTTTGCAGGATGCCATTCCAGGATACAGAAAACCGGAGGATCGATGCTTCCTCTGTTTACAGCCAGAAGTCCGCCCATCTTTAGCGCTTCTATCTTTCCTTTTGTCAAAACTTCAACCCTGAAACCTGCTGAATCGCCTATTTTTGTAATCGCCTCTGCAAGGGAAGTTGCATTCAACTGGTTTACCGGTTCATTTATAAGGTCGCGGGTAAAATAGACAGCTTCAGTAAGATCAACAAGCCATTTAATCCCGGAATCAGCTAACTCACCCTGCAACAGAAGTCTCTTCGGATAATATTTTTTCTCACCTTTTCCTGCTTTCGTCTTGTATTTATCGAAGGAATAAATACTCAGGAGCAGTCCTTCTGTAAAATCTTCAATTGCTCCAATATACGCTCTATCAGAAGTTACGACAAGGTCAGTATGGTTGTTATCTTTTATGAGCTTTTTTAAATTATACGCTGTTCTCCTGAGTTCTTCTTTTACTTTGTACTTAGAAATTCCATCCTTTAATCTGATCAGGTATATGCACCTTTTATAAGAATTAATGAAAACATATTCTTCCTTAGCCAGCAGTTGCGTTTGTGCAAAATCATTTTCCTGTTTAGTGAGGCTTAACCTTTCAGGAATCTGATCTTCTCCCATAATACATATAACAGATTGGTCAGATGATATTTGAGATATTCTTTCAATTTGAGGTTTCATTTTAGTATCCGGTGGTTTTTTGAAGATGTAAAGTTAACTAAAATATTGATTGTTTCGTTTCCAAAGAGTTACCTTTACCCTGCTAAATTACTTCGGGTAAAAAAGCATTTTATTGTTTAAATTGTTTATGTTAATCTGTTTCTATAGATGCTTTTAGAAGAATTATATGAAAAAGTTCTCCAACTCATTCCTTTGGATGTGGATGAAGGAGTTGCACTTTATACTACTGCCCCAGTTGAAGAGTTGATGTTTGTTGCAAATAAACTGAGACAACTGCATAATCCGGGTAATAACGTGGGATGGATCATTGACAGGAACGTTAACATAACCAATATTTGTTTTTCTCAATGTTCCTTCTGTAATTTTTGCAGAAAAAAAGGATCGTCAGGTGCATATATTACATCGATAGATGACTATAAATTAAAAATTGAAGAATTATATTCACTGGGAGGAGATCAGCTTCTTTTGCAGGGGGGGATGAATCCCGATCTTGGTCTGAGTTTTTATATTGATCTTTTCAAAAATCTAAAGAAATTATACCCGTCATTAAAACTACATGCACTCGGACCTGCGGAGATTGTTTACCTGGCAAAGAAGGAGAGATTATCTTTTTCTGAAGTATTATCACAGCTGATTAAAGCGGGGCTCGACAGTCTGCCTGGCGCCGGCGCCGAAATTCTTTCTGACAGGGTAAGGAAAATCGTTTCTCCGGCAAAAGCCACTTCCGAAGAGTGGCTTGATGTAATGAGAGAGGCCCACAAATTAAACCTGCCAACTTCGGCAACCATGATGTTTGGTCATGTGGAAACATCCAGGGAGAGGATTGAACACCTTATACGGATCAGGGATCTTCAGGCTGAAAAACAGGAAAATCATTTTGGATTTATAACTTTTATCCCCTGGCCCTTTCAGGATGAAGGAACAGTCCTTCTGAAAAAACAAGGAGTCAGAAGCAGCTATAATGGTCCGGATTATATCAGGATGATAGCCATAAGTCGTATCCTGTTAAATAACATCAGTAATATACAAGCGTCAATATTAACAGTTGGGAAGGAAATTGGGATGTTGTCACTTCATGCAGGGGCCAACGACCTTGGTTCTATTATGATTGAGGAGAATGTGGTTAGTGCAGCAGGAGCTAATAACCGTTTCAATGCAGAAGAAATGCAGTCAGTTATAAAGGAAGCAGGATTTGTTCCGGGAAGAAGAAATCAGAAATATGAATTGGTAAAATAAGGGGGTAAAAAAACCCGCAGGTTAATGCAGGTTTCCTTATAAATATTGTAATGTCAGATTTAGCCTTTATGCGCTACTTCACTATCATCATTGGCTGGATCATATTTAGAAGCCTTTTTAAATTCTTTCATTCCCTGACCAATTCCTTTCATTAGTTCCGGAATTTTACGTCCACCAAAAAGGAGTACTACTACAACTAATATCAGTAAAATTTCTGTCATGCCTAAATTACCCATCTCTTTTAGTATTAGAATTTATACAAATATAAAAATACTTTATAGATATACAAGATATGATTAATATAAAATCTATTTTCTTATCAGCCTCAGAACATCATTGCCATTGGCATAAAGTAAAAGTGCCAATAATAAAATCATTCCGGCAATCTGTGCATATTCAAGGAACTTGTCGCTTGGCTTTTTCCCGGTTACTACCTCAAATAATAAAAAGAGAACATGACCTCCGTCCAAAGCTGGAATCGGCAGAATATTCATTACTGCCAGAATAATTGAAAGGAAAGCTGTCAGATCCCAGAACCGTTGCCAGTCCCATACTCCGGGGAATATGCTGCCTATGGTGATAAAGCCTCCAAGTGATTCATAGCCTTTTGCATGTTTTGAAAATATTAGCTTGAATTGCTTCAGGTAATCGGTTATTGTCTTAACACCTTTAGCAATACCTGCAGGTACTGATTGCAATAACCCGTATCTGATAGTTTTAAGCTCAAATATCTGACTAAGTGAAACGGACCTGCCTATCCCAAGCGCTCCCAGAGTGTCAGGTGTTACAGATATATTCAGGTTTTCTTCTTTCCGCAAGAGATTAAGAATTACCGGATGTTCTTTGTTATCGAAAAGATATTTTTGAAATTCATCATAATAAGTAAATTTTTTATCGTCGATACCAATGATTTGATCATTAAGGAGAACACCGGCTGTTCTGGCAGAAGATTTCTTTCCAAAGCTTTCAATCACATAAGGTCCGAAAGGTATCCTGGAATCAATCTGACCTTTCCCCTTCAACATCTTTGGAACATATTCCTTTGGTATTTCAATATTCCTGACAGCGCCATCGCGCTCTACCTGAATTGTTTTTCGATTGTTGAGAACAATATCTGAAGTTATTTCATGGAAGTTTTCGATCTTCTGATTGTCGACGGAAAGGATCTTGTCTCCGTTTCTGAGACCAATGGCATACCCGACCGAGTCAGTAACAATTCCATATTTAACATTAGATGTTGGCAGATATGTTTCACCCCATGCAAATAATACAAAAATAAAGATCAGCATCGCCGAAATAAAATTGAAGATAACCCCTCCGGTCATAATCAGAAGTCGTTGCCATGATGTCTTTGATCTGAATTCATAAGGTTGAGGAGGTAGTTTCATCTGCTCTTTATCCATCGATTCATCTATCATACCGGAAATCTTAACATAACCTCCAAGAGGGAGCCATCCTATACCATATTCTGTTTCGCCCCTCTTATATTTGAAAAGCGAAAACCAGGGATCGAAGAAGAGATAAAATTTTTCTACTCTTGTTTTGAATATTTTGGCGAGTGTAAAATGGCCTAATTCATGTATTACTACAAGAATTGAAAGGCTCATTACAAACTGCAGGATTTTAATAAGTATAGTCATCTTTCTTTTTGAAGTTTATTAATAAAACTGAGAGCTGTTTCCCTTGCACTTGAATCGGTGACTTCCAGTAAATCCAGATCAGGTGTAGGGTAATATAAACTATTTTCCATTGTGTATTCCACAATATCAGGCATTTGCGTAAATCCAATCTTCTCGTCAAGGAATGCCCTGACTGCAACCTCATTGGCTGCATTTAAAATACATGGCATATTTCCACCCTTTTTAAGAGCCTCATAGGCAAGAGAAAGGTTCCGGAACTTTTTAATGTCCGGATCACTAAATGTCAGAGCTTTACACTCATTAAGCGATAGTCGTGGGAGATCGGATTGCAGTCTGTCCGGATAGGACAGTGCATAAAGGATAGGAACCCTCATATCGGGTACCCCAAGCTGAGCTTTTACCGATCCATCAGCAAAGTGGACTAAAGAATGAATTATTGATTGGGGGTGAACAATAACTGAAATCTGTTCGGGAGTAAGATCAAAGAGCCATTTCGCTTCAATCACTTCCAGCCCTTTATTCATGAGTGAGGCAGAGTCAATAGTAACTTTGCAACCCATATTCCAATTTGGATGTTTAAGAGCATCGCATGGTTTCACGCGCTTCAACTGATCTTCTGACAGATTCAGAAAAGGTCCTCCTGAAGCTGTGAGTGTAATTTTCTCGATGGGGTTTCCAGACTCCCCGGCCAGACATTGAAATATTGCTGAGTGTTCTGAATCTACCGGAATAATAATACTGCCTGATTCTCTAACAAGTCTTCCAATAATCTCACCTGCCACAACAAGGGTTTCCTTATTTGCCAGGGCTATTTTTTTCCCGGCTTTTATTGCGGCAATAGTTGGTCGCACTCCTGAATAACCAACTATTGAAGCAATGACTACATCAATATTTGATGAGGTAACTACCTGCTCTACAGCCTCTTTACCTGCATAGACTTTTATATTTGTATTTTGAAGACTTTCCTTTAACTGACGGTAATGATCGGGATTCGCAATTACGACTGAATCGGGTTGGTACTTATGAGCTTGTTGTATCAGAAGGTCAATATTATTTCCTGCAATCAAAACCTCGACCCCGAACTTATCAGGATATTTTGAAATGATATCGAGAGCCTGAGTGCCAATCGATCCCGTAGATCCCAACAATGCGATTCTTTCCGGCATACTTAGTCTTCTGGTTATTAGAATAAAATATGTTTCTCCGGATCCAGCGGGCTACCTTTGTACCAGATCTCAAAATGAAGGTGAGGGCCGGAGGTATAACGTTCACCTGAGTCACCAACTACAGAAATCGCATCACCGGCCCGAACGAGATCACCAGTCTCTTTAAGAAGGCTGGCATTATGCTTATACACCGAAACAATATTATTCGGATGTTGAACTTCAATTACAAATCCTGTTTCCATAGTCCATCCTGTGAAAATAACTGTTCCGTCAAGAACGGCGGAAACCAGCGCTTTAGGTTTTGTAACGATATCTGTACCAAAATGTTTTGTTCCTATTTCATACCTGGCTGAGACAATTCCTTTTACAGGAGGGAAAAAATGCAGACTGGCAAGACCTGATAACGATTCAGAAGTTGTTGGTCCGAGTGTAAGATTATACTTTTCTTCATTTTCAACACGAGTCCTTAAGACAGAATCATCGGGTGAAGTACTGAATTTGATTGCTTTATAATTTTTTGCACTGTCTTGTATCAAAGACATTGGGAGTGGTTGATTTCCAGATATAATTGAATTCAGGTTGTCGAAATACTTATCCCTTAATTTCAGTTCACGATCGAGAGAATCAAGGCGGATAGCACTCATAAGGATATTACGGCGCATTGTAACATTCGGATATCCGGGAATAAATTCTCTGAGATTTGTGAATGAAATCAGGGTGCTGGTACTCCAAATAATAAAAACAAGTAGAAACGTAATCAGGAGGAATGCATTATACCTGGTTAAAATTATCCGCCAAACCTCTTCCAGAGTATGATCATTTATTACAGAAAACCTGTATTTATCGCGCCAGTTGCTTTTTTTCTTATCGTCCTTAGGCATTTACTATAATTTGATTGGCCTGCAAAGATAATAATCCTGCCGCATCAAATGTATAAACGGAATCAAAAATGGGAATTTAAACCTGTTAAACTACCTTAACCGGCTTGTCTTCACTCTGCCAGAGCCCATGTTTTGTACAGACTGACATTGCAGAGAGGTTCATTGATACGTCAGGAGCCACAATATAAAAATCGATCTCAACATGAGAAGGCACATTGCCATAAACTCCCGCGGTATAACGTGCTTCTGCCAGAAGTGTTTCCCTGTTCCAAAGCTGGATTACACTTATAAAATGGTCATGTTCGTCAGGATGGGGATATTCGTCACCAAGCTTTACTTTAACCTCAAATTTTTCTCCACGCTTAACAGTGTCAGGACAGAAAACATGTGGCATGTGTCTGTCGAGATAATCGCGTTTTACTTCCTTGTCTTCCTTTTCTATCTCTGTTGCTTTAAAAACTCTTGGCATAGTAATTTATTTTGAGTTAATACTATAGTTCATCTGTAAAACAACTATGATGCAACATTTGCAAACAAATTTAGTAATTTTAATTTGAAATTGTAATGAAACCGGTAGTCAGAAGTCGGCAGCCGGAAGTCAGTAATGTATTCTGTTCTATGGTCATCGGTCTTTTGATTCCGGCCATCGGATTCAAAAATAAAATATTTTCAAAATTGTTTTGGTAATTGGCCATGATGTACTACATTTGCCCCTCGATATTGCGGGGTGGAGCAGTGGTAGCTCGTTGGGCTCATAACCCAAAGGTCGGAGGTTCGAATCCTTCCTCCGCTACAATGAAAAGCCTTGTTGCGAAAGCAACAGGGCTTTATTATTTTCAGACCGTCAAATGCTTGCATTTGTAAGGGATAAAAATAATAAAGCCCGTAGCTCCCGCCCTGGCGGGAGCAAGGCTTTTCATTGTTAAGCACCCCAAAAAGGATCGCGAGCGGAGCGAGCAATCCTGCTTACATTTTGCTCCCAAGCACCTTCAATCTGGCGAAAGAGGTTTACAATGTTCATTTTGAAAGTCTCAATCTGCGTTCGATTTGGTTTGACTTTCAGATAGGCTTTGTTGATTGATTTTCTTAGGTTTAATAGGTCGATCTCCATTCATCTGTGGGCTTTAAATTTTAAGGTTACAGAATCGTTGTCAAATTGGAGATATTATCTTAATATTTTAAACGGACAAAGCTTGGTTAGCTGACAGGTTATTTTATCCAAAAATGGTGTAGAAGCAGAATCTTCGAGGATTTTGTATGAGCTATAGATTTTAAATAACCAAATTCTGAACGATTTTCAAGTTTTTTACCATTTCGTCTTTACTCCAGTTTACATCTGACATAGATAAATCTTCGAGCCATTTATTAATTTTTGCGAGCCAAAAGCTAATACTTTCTTTTTCGATAAATCCCAGCATGCCACACTCAGAAAGCCCCTTCCCGTGCTTTTCATTTTTAAACCGCTCAATACCTCCATTTTGATTCTTACCCTTTACATACTCAGTTTCAAATATTTGAGAAGGTAACCTTTTAGCCTCGACTATAAATATTGGTTCATGCACAACTCCTTCTTCAACTTTGTGAAAATAGAAATCAGGAATTCCTTTTGTTCCTAAAAAAAGATCCGAATATTGATTTTTTACACCAACATGTGGATTTGATTTAATTTTCACTTCAACTTGCTCTACAAATATTTGAGTAAGCTTATTTTCATTTAAGGGTTTTAATATGTTAGGTTGATTTGCCGCCTTTTTAAAAGGAGCACAAGTGTCTTTTATTGCCTGTGTTATGTATTCAACCGTAGTACCTGTTTTAGCACTTATATCGGGAATCTCGTTTTCTATTAATTCTTCCGCTATCATTCAATATCCAGCGTTAGCAAGGTCAGCAAAACATTTATCTGCATCACGATATGCAATTAATGATAACCAGTATCTGTACTGATTAGGCTTAATGAATACAATCGTATCCTTTTGGGGGTATAGTTTAATAATTCTGTTTACTGTGAGTTGTTTTGAAATCTCATTATCTGTAAGTGCTTTCAGGTTCAATTCTGAATTATCAGAATGGAAGACAGGTTCTTTTGATATAGAATCATATTTGAACACTGTTGCGATAAAAGAATTATTTAACGTCACTACATCACTTAATCTGAATTTTTTCATCCTGAATTCATACATATGATTTAAAACCTCGGAGAATTCATTGCCATAGCTTATGATAAATTGGTTGAATTCTTTTAATAAAATGGGTTTTACGGCTTTAGATTTTTCTCCATGTCTAATAAAATCCTGCATAAATCCATTTATTTCCCTGATAAGATTATTATCAAATTCCGAAAACGAAAACTCTTCATGCTCCTCCAAAAAAGGAAGTCTCATGATATCTGTCTTTAGAATTGCTGTATTTAGATTAACTAATATCTGACTACTTGTAGTGTAAATATAAAACCTGTAAAAATCTGAATACTTATTAAATGATTTGACAATAGATTTGAGAATACTCTTATCAGTATTGTTCGTCCCTATACCAATTAGTTTATCTTTAAAAGAAAAGGACATCTCATTATATAAAACTGGCAATTTACTTTCTCCAATGTTCTCCCAAATAATAATATTCGGGGCTTTGAAGATAACTTCTGGAGAAACCTTAACAAATTTTGTTTTTTTATTAATCTCTTTTAATTGTGAATAATCGATTTTGTTCTCAGATATTTCCCGAGTAGGTAATGTCGGCATCTTAAATAGATACTCTGGGTTTAAGGCCCCATCAGTTCCAATAATATATCCTTCTCCCGCAATACAATTATTTTGAGCCAAATAATTTTCAAATGAAACTAATGAGTTAAATCTTTCAACAAGAAACTTAATTCTTCCACCTCCAAGTAAATTATTCTTCCAAATAAAACTATTGTTTATAGCTGTATGCCTGTTTATAAAATGTAAATCATAATCATCTATTTCAAAAACTAATCGTTCTTTGGTCGCTTTTGTTCTTCGAAAAGTCAAATGTAAAATGTTACTCTTAAAACTGGGTTTTTCATTTTTAATAAAAATTGCTGCCGACGCAACATCTGCGCCGTTATCCCATAAAGATTTATTCCTGGCTAGTGCAGTAAAATCTAATAATTGAATTACGTTAAAATTGGAGAATAACAACTTCTTATAATTCACAGATGAACTGTTATATAGCAGGCCAGAAGATTTAATTATTAAACACAATAATCCTTTCTTGTTTAGATAAGTTAATGATTCTGAAAGAAACTTTAGCGCAATTTGCCCCTGAGGGATGCTTACCTTCTGTCCTTCCAGTTCCCATTCCTGAGAATATTTTTTAATAGCTCCTCTATTAAAAGGAGGGTTCCCAATTATTAAATCAAACTTATTTTTAGATAGTTTATGCTTGATGAAAAAATCGGACTTAATAATATTGGTCTCTCTTAGATCATCGAATTTTAGTTCATTTATAATTTTTATTGGTTTATGTCTTGTTGAGTAAATGTCAATTTAAAGGTAATCAAATTTTACTCTAAATGAATGATTATATAATACTTATAGTGAAGTAGATTCAATGAAGTCTGATAAATCTATGAGATCGGATATTAGTTTAAGGTTAGATAT
>JANYIW010000064.1 GCA_025358645.1 Bacteroidales bacterium | reverse complement strand
ATATCTACTCTGAAATATTCAATATTGCTATAAAATGTTCAGTAATTCTATTATTTTTGCAACATATTATATCATATCGTGTGTTAATAGTTATAAATTGAAAAACAGTAAGCCGGATTTTAACAGGATTGCTATTAAGGTTGGCAGCAATGTTATTACACAGTCAGATGGTTCGCTCAATGATGGGAGAATCTTACGTCTGGTTGAAGATATTGCAATTTTATATAAGCAGGGCATCGAAGTTGTTTTAATATCTTCAGGAGCTGTTGCCGCAGGCCGTAGCGAGGTAGTTCCTTCAAAGAAGACAAACATTGTGGCAGCAAAGCAGATCTGGGCCGCAATCGGTCAGGTCAAACTTATGTCATCATATCAGTTTCTATTCGGCAAGTATGGAATTCAGGCAGGTCAGCTTCTGGCGACAAAAGAAAGTTTCAGGGACAGGAGACATTACCTGAACATGAAGAACTGTATCTCAGCAATGCTTGAGAATCGTGTATTACCCATTGTAAATGAGAATGATACTATTTCGATTAACGAACTGATGTTCACTGATAATGATGAATTATCCGGACTAATTTCATCAATGATGGACTGTAAATCGCTTATAATTCTTACTAATGTTGATGGTGTTTATAATGGAATTCCGGGGAAGAAGGGGACTGAACTAATTACCAGGATAGATAAAGAGTCTGAAGACCTCGATAAATACATCTCAAGCGTGAAATCGGGATTCGGGAGAGGCGGAATGATCACTAAATGTACAATTGCCCGTAAAATTGCTTCTCAGGGTGTCGATGTGTTTATTGCAAATGGAACACGAGACTCCATAATAACCGATATTGTCAGGAGAAAAGATGTCCCCTATACCCAATTTATTGCAAGTAGTAAAAGAGAAACAGGGGTGAAAAAATGGCTATCGCATTCGGATACTTTTGCAAAAGGTGCGGTAATCATTAATACAGGTGCAAAAGATGCTCTGCTTGATGAAAAGGCAACCAGCCTGCTAATGATCGGGATTACCAGAATTGATGGATTTTTCAGAAACGGTGATATTGTCAGGATTGTTGATGAAGAAGGAAACAATATTGGATTAGGTAAATCGCAGTATGACTCAAAAAAAGCTGAGCAGAATATCGGAGAAAAACTCAGCAAACCATTTATTCATTATGATTATATGGTTATAAATGAAAGAAATAAGTCCATTTACCAGGAATAAAGATTAGGTTTCAATTTGTAAATTATCAAATGGATTGTACACCTCTATTCAGGAAGGCAAAAAAAGCCAGCCGGGCATTAAATGTTCTGGACAGGGATATTATTGATATGATACTTTTATCAGTTGCAGATACGGCAGTTGAAAATACAAAATACATCTTAGAAGAGAATCAAAAAGACCTGGCTTTGATGGAAGAATCAGACCCAAATTACGACCGGTTGATTTTAACTGCCAAAAGGATTGAGAGTATTGCATCAGATATCAGAAATGTAGTTAAGCTGCCAAGTCCGCAGGGTAATATTCTAATGAGAAATACGAGACAAAACGGATTAGTAATTTCGAAGATATCAGTTCCTTTTGGGGTAGTCGGAATTATTTATGAAGCGAGGCCAAATGTTACTTTTGATGTATTTTCTCTTTGTCTGAAATCGGGTAATGCTTGTATTCTTAAAGGGGGAAGTGATGCAATCAATTCAAATACAGCTATCGTAAAGCTAATCAGGGAAATACTTCAGAAAAATGGAGTTGACCAGGATATCCTGACACTTCTGCCTGCAGGAAGGGAGGAAACTACTCAGTTATTAAATGCAAGGGCATTTGTAGATCTCATTATTCCACGAGGGAGTAGAGAACTTATTGATTATGTACGTGATAATGCCTCAATTCCGGTTATAGAGACAGGTGCTGGTATTTGTCATACCTATTTTGATGAATCAGGAGATAAAGAAAAGGGCCGGGAAATAATTTACAATGCAAAGACCCGCAGGGTAAGCGTTTGTAATGCCCTGGACTGTCTGATAATACATGAAAAACGCTTGGATGATCTTGGTTATCTTGTTGGTCTTTGCGCTGATTCCAGCGTTGTTATTTATGCTGACAAAAAAGCCTATCTTGCATTGACTGGCAAATACCCGTTTATGTTTCTTCAAAGAGCTAATAAGGAGTCATTTGGCACTGAATTTCTTTCATATAAAATGGCTATAAAAACTGTTAATTCATTTGAGGAAGCAGTAGACCATATTTCTGAGTTCGGATCAAAACACAGTGAAGCAATTATTTCTGAGAACAAAAATATTGTTCAATTGTTCTATAACATAGTTGATGCTTCATCAATTTATGCAAATGCCTCAACAGCATTTACTGATGGAACGGAATTCGGACTTGGAGCGGAAATAGGCATCTCTACGCAAAAACTACATGCACGGGGTCCGATGGCACTGGAGGCATTGACAACCTATAAATGGATTATTGAGGGCAACGGGCAAATAAGATTGTAAACTGTTAAAAATTAGCGCTCTATGATATTTGATATTGAAATGATAGAATCTTTCTATAAAAAGCTGGATTCAGCAATATTGGAAGGGTTACAATCCAGGATGCTGAATCACAGATTGAATGGTTAAAGCGGGAGGCGCATTAAATATTATTAGAAAATCAAAAAATAAAAATGTCTGAAAAAATTAAATTGATTGATGGGAAATTAATCGTACCTGAGAATCCGGTTATCCCTTTTATTGAAGGGGATGGCACCGGCCCTGATATCTGGAAAGCATCAGTCCGGGTATTTGATGCAGCTGTTAACAAAGCTTATAATGGGAAGAGGAAAATAATTTGGAAAGAGGTTCTCGCAGGTGAAAAAGCTTTTAAACAAACCGGAAACTGGATGCCGGAAGAGACATTGGCAAGTTTCAGGGAATATCTGGTTGGAATTAAAGGTCCGCTTACCACACCTGTAGGAGAAGGAATGCGATCATTAAATGTAGCCTTGCGACAGATTCTCGACCTCTATACCTGCTACAGGCCTGTCAGGTATTTTACGGGTGTGCCCAGCCCGGTTAAAAATCCTGAAAAAGTAAATATGCATATCTTCAGGGAAAATACTGAGGATATCTACTCGGGTATTGAGTTTATGAATGGAAAACCGGAAACAGAAAAGATAAAAAAATTTCTAATCGACGAAATGGGTGTTAAATCTATCAGGTTCCCCAAAACGTCATCAATCGGAATTAAACCTGTATCGGTAGAAGGAACAGAACGTCTTGTAAGACAGGCAATAAAATATGCAATAAACAAGAAATTGCCTTCAGTGACTATTGTTCATAAGGGGAACATCATGAAGTTTACAGAGGGATCTTTCATGAAGTGGGGATATGCTCTGGCCGAAAGAGAATTCGGGAAAGATGTTTTTACATGGTCACAGCATAAACAAATCTCAGAAAAGCAAGG
>JANYIW010000056.1 GCA_025358645.1 Bacteroidales bacterium | reverse complement strand
AAGAAAAAGTATTCGACTACATTGCTTTTCATTCCAAAAGAGGGTAAACCTCAATCTGCCATGGGTGCATTACCAAAACATTCATTTGAAAAAGTTATCAATGATGTTCTGCTTAAAAATTAAATAACAAATAATAAGTTTGAGTCCACTCCGAGTAGTCATGTCACCCCTATCCCGATAGTTATCGGGACCCCTAAAGGGGACTTTTGTAAATTTTTGATTTTTAGCTTTTTCCCTTTAGGGTTAAGGGTAAAAAAAAGCTAAAAATCAAAAAAACTGACTTTTCCGAGTGGTCTCAAACTTGAAATTATTAGTTCCTGAGAAGCTGTTTACACTAAAATATACCCAGAGGCTGTATTCGAAGAAATAATTATTATCTTTCACTGGTATATTATATAACCAACTATATGAAAATAAATAACCTATTTGCGTCTCTTTTATTAGTTTCCATGTTATTCACAGCTCAGGTTTCCCTGGCGCAATTGCCTAAGGAAACAGATGTACAGAAAGCTGAACGGATGAAATGGTGGACAGATGCCCGGTTTGGAATGTTCATTCACTGGGGTTTATATGCTTTACCCGCCCGCCACGAATGGG
Organism: Bacteroidales bacterium; assembly: GCA_025358645.1. Taxonomy (GTDB): domain Bacteria; phylum Bacteroidota; class Bacteroidia; order Bacteroidales; family VadinHA17; genus LD21. Next base: position 21,665 of record JANYIW010000056.1, on the reverse strand, counting down.
TGAAGAATGCTGAAAGAATGACTAACGAGCAGTATCAGAAGTATTTTGAAATGTTTAACCCGGATATGTGGGATCCTCATGAATGGGCAAAAATGGCTAAAGCTGCAGGAATGAAGTACGTAGTCCTGACTGCAAAACATCATGAGGGTTTCTGTCTGTTCGATTCTAAATTTACCGACTATAAAGCGCCAAACACTCCTTACGGGAAGGATCTGATAAAAGAATATGTTGAAGCCTTCAGAGCCGAAGGGTTAAAAGTTGGATTCTATTATTCACTGATTGACTGGCATCATCCTGATTATACAATTGACGGTAATCATCCACAACGTCAGACAACTGATACAGCCTATGTACGAATGAATAAAGGAAGGGATATGAGCAAATACCGTGAGTATATTAAAAATCAGGTCAGGGAGCTGCTTACAAACTATGGAGAGATAAGTATTATATGGTTTGATTTTTCTTTTCCTGGTAAGCACGGCAAAGGCCATGATGAATGGGATTCAGAAAATCTGCTGAAGATGGCGCGCTCTCTGCAACCCGGAATTATTGTTGACGATCGTCTTGATCTTAATAATGTTGAAGGAGGCTGGGATTTCACAACACCCGAACAGGTGCAGGTTTCAAAATGGCCAGAAGTAAATGGTAAAAGGGTTCCCTGGGAAACATGTCAGACATTCTCGGGTTCATGGGGTTATTACCGCGATGAAAATACCTGGAAAAGCCCATCGCAGCTTATTGAACTGCTTATAGAATCAGTCAGTAAAGGAGGTAACTTGTTATTGAACGTCGGTCCTACAGCAAGAGGCGTATTTGACTTCAGGGCCCAGGAGAGGTTAAAAGTAATGGGGGAGTGGATGAAATACAATAATCGTTCGATCTATGGATGTACTGAAGCTCCTGCTGGCATTACCGTACCAGCTAACACACTTCTGACTTATAACCCTGTAACTAAACGATTATATGTTCATTTATTGGCATACCCGTTGGGAAGTCTCACCCTGCCAGACTTGGCTGATAAGGTAAAATATATACAGTTTCTTCATGATGCCTCTGAAATCAGATTCAGAGCAGGTGGGAATGATGCAAAAAATGATCTGACTCTTTCACTCCCTGTTCAGAAGCCACCTGCTGAGATTCCGGTACTTGAAGTTTATCTGAAATAATTTCTACCCCTCTTTGAAAACCTGATAGCCGCCCATCTGAGTGGTAGTGAAGTAAAAAACATTTTGGGGAATTACGGGGTAATACTTACAGAATCATACACCACAAGCTTTTCCCACAATTCTTCACACTCTTGAATGAATTTAAGGTGAGTAGGATGGGTCTGGTAAATATCCTGATCCTCTTTGTTTTTGAAAGTAAGAAGCAAAGAATAAGAATATGAACTATCAATTACTCCACGGTTAGTTGTAGCCGGCGTACCGATATGCTTCCCGACAATTGTCTCGATTGTAACAAGTTGTTTAAGTCCATTTTCGAATTTCATTCCGGACTCCCTGCTTAAAGGTTTTTTTAACCAGAAATAGACATGATGTACAAAATAATCCAGCTGTATTGTCATAATTTTCACATTTTAATTTGCTGATAAAGATAGGTTTTAATGATCATTTCATTGGCTGGAATTTTTCAAGTGTATTCCAATCACTATCTTTGTGTTTCCAATGCATCTTTAAATTTGAAAACTAATTGATTCCTGGATGATGGAAATTTTACTCTATATAATTATTGGCCTGGTACTCGGGGCTTTAATAGCTTACCTTGGTACAAAGTCTGGTTTAAATACATTGCATCAGAAGGAATTGCTTTTAAAAGCTACTGAGAATAATCTTCTCAGCAGGCAGAACAGTGGTTTGCAGGCAAGGGTAGAAGCACAGGCAAATAGTCTTGATGAGGTAAGAAAAGCAATGGTAGACACATTTAAATCAGCTGCTTCTGATGCCCTGACTCAAAACAATAAACAGTTTATTGATCTGGCAAAATCTCAGCTTGAAACTCATGTAAAAGAGGCAGAAGGAAATCTGGATGAGCGCAAATCTGCAATTGCTGAGATGCTAAAACCTGTAAAAGAATCTATCGACAGTTATAAGAAAAGGATTGAAGAACTTGAAAAAGGGTCAGAAAAAACTTTCGGTCAGGTAACTGAGATGTTGTCAAATATTCAGATAACGAATGCAAGTTTGCAAAAAGAAACCGGTGCCCTGGTAAATGCACTTAGAAATCCAAGAGTACGGGGAAGATGGGGTGAGATAGGTTTAAAGAGGGTAGTTGAGTTTTCAGGGTTATCCGCCCATTGTGATTTTGTCGAGCAGGTTTACACTGAAGGAGAGGATTCGGTGTTAAAGCCCGACATGATCATAAATCTGCCTGGAAACAGTCATGTTGTTGTTGATTCAAAATTGCCGCTTGATGCATATTTGCAGGCACTGGAAACTGATGATGAAAATTCACGGAATCTTCTTTTCGCGAAACATGCAAAGGACCTGCGGGATCATGTAAACAGGTTAAGTAAGAAACAATATTGGTCACAGTTTCAGAATACACCAGATTTCGTCGTTTTGTATATGGAGGTTGAATCCGCATTAAATGTGGCTTTGATGACAGATAAGACACTGTTGCAGGATGCAATGAATAACAAAATAATATTAACTACACCTACTACTCTGATCGTAGTTCTTAAATCGGTAGCAATGTCGTGGCAGCAACATAATATTACCGAGAATGCTTTACAGATTATGGATGCTGCAAATGATTTCTACGGACGGGTAAATGTTTTTGCTGATCATCTTGACAAAGTAGGTGGTGGATTAAAAACTGCACTTAAAGGTTATAATGATGCAGTAGGATCATGGGAAAGCCGGGTATTACCTGCCGGCAGAAAACTTGAACAGTTGAAGGCTACAGATAATAAAAATGCATTGCCTGATTTTGAGATTATAGATAGACCTGTAAGGGAACTCAAGAAATCTGAGGAATAATATAAATGGTAGTATCAGGAAGATATATTGTTGCCACGGCAGTTTTGGCGATATTGATTTGGTCATTTTTTTTGTCCGGCTGTACAGATAGAAAAGCTACTTCAAAAAAGGAACCTGTTGTAATTCATGAAATCAGTGATACATCTTTTCTTTTCGACGGAAAATCACTCGATGGATGGGAGATTACAAACTTTGGTCCCCAGGGCCCTGTCTATGTTTCAGGTGATGAGATCATTCTTGGAATGGGAGATGGCTGTACAGGGGTTACATGGAAAAGAGCATTCCCAAGAACAGGGTATGAGGTTACTCTGGATGCAAAACGCATAGCTGGGAATGATTTTTTTTGCGGAATGACTTTCCCGGTAGGAAAGAATCCATGTTCACTGATTATCGGCGGATGGGGAGGAGCAACAGTAGGTCTCTCCAGTATAGACGGCAAAGATGCTTCCGAAAATGAAACTACAACAATTCGTAATTTTGACAAGGAGAGGTGGTATCATATCCGTCTGATTGTTACTGAAGAGTTTATAAAGTCATGGATTGACAGTATTAAGGTGGTCGACTTTAAAATTGGTACTAAAAAATTATCTATACGTCCTGAAGTTGAATTATCCAGACCATTCGGTATTGCCTCATGGAATACTACTGCTGCAATACGGAATATTCATTTACGGCGAATTGATAAATAACTAAATTGAACCTTGCAATAAACATATTTTAATCTGGACATATATTTGTAAAATCTATGAAAAAATACTTATTTACTCTATTGGTTATTATGGCTTTGGCATCTTGTAAAACTCAGCAATTGTATCTTAATGTGGTAGAACCTGCACCGGTAACTTTACCTGCTAATATTAAAAATGTGGGTATAATTAACAGAAGTATACCGACTGACGAGACCAAAAAGTTAGATGTAATGGATAAAATCCTGTCTCTCGAAGGGGTTAATCTCGACAAGGAAGGTGCCATGGAAAGTATCAGAGGGCTTTCAGATGAACTACGGAATAATACGAGGTTCAATGAAGTTAAAACTCTGAATGAAGTCGATTTCAGGACTCCAGCACTAACTGTATTTCCAACTCCCCTGACATGGGAAATAGTAGATCAGATTTGCCTGGAGAATAAAACTGATGCACTTTTTTCGCTGGAAAAATTCGATACCGATACTCATTTAAATTATTCAAACAGAAAAGTTGATATAAAAACACCGCTTGGATCCATACCTGGTATTGAACATCAGGTAGATATGGAAACACTTGTAAAAACAGGATGGAGGATTTATGATCCGGCTTCAAAACAGATCATTGATGAATACATATTTAAAGAATCAGTTGTCTTTTCAGGAAGAGGAATAAACCCATTACTTGCAGCTTCTGCTCTTGTTGGTCGAAAAAACGCAGTTAATCAGGTGAGTAATAAAGCTGGTCATGGATATGCAATGCGGATTATTCCATATCGTTTAAGAGTTATGCGCGATTATTATGTAAAAGGCACCAATAATTTTAAGATTGCCAGGAGGAAAGCACAGGTTGGAAAATGGGATGATGCTGGTGTTTTATGGGAAAAGGAAACAACCAATTCAAGTTCAAAGATAGCAGGCAGAGCATGTTATAATATGGCCATAATTAATGAAATAAACGGGGATCTCGAGTCAGCTTTAAAGTGGGCTCAGAAAGCTTATGAGGATACAAATAATAAGCTGGCATTAAGGTATGTGAGGATTTTGGAAAACAGACGTTATAAGAGCGATATTTTGAATATACAGAAGGAGAAATTGCGTACCATTTAAATAATCCAATCCAAAATGAAAAATGTTATTTTGATTATTTCGTTATTCCTGGCATTAAATCTTAATGGACAGATCTACAAACCCAATTGGGAATCGCTCGATAAGAGACCTGTTCCGGGATGGTTTCAGGATTCCAAGTTCGGAATATTTATTCACTGGGGTGTTTATTCAGTACCTGCCTGGGGTCCAACAGGAGACAGTATTGGCGTTTACGACAAATATGCGGAATGGTATTGGAGGAAGTTGGATGAACCCGGGAAAGTTCAGAAATATTTTAAAGATTATCACACAAAAACTTATGGACCAAATTTTAAATATCAGGATTTTGCACATTTATTTAAAGCAGAGCTTTTTGATCCGGGCAAGTGGGCAGAACTGTTTAAAGAGTCAGGGGCTAAATATGTAGTTCTGACTTCAAAACACCATGAAGGTTTTACCCTTTGGCCAAGTGCGCAGAGCTGGAACTGGAACAGTGTTGATATAGGTCCGCACCGTGATCTCTGTGGCGACCTGACTATTGCTGTTAAAAATAAGGGTCTTCACATGGGATTTTACTATTCACTTTATGAATGGTATAATCCGATTTACCAGACCGATCTCGCTGATTACGTGAATAACCACATGATACCGCAGATGAAAGATCTGGTAACCCGTTATACACCCGACATTCTTTGGACAGACGGAGAGTGGGACAAGCCAAGCAAAGACTGGAAGAGTGAAGAATTCCTTTCATGGCTTTACAATGAATCTCCTGTAAAAAGCAGTATCGTGGTAAACGACAGGTGGGGCAGTGAAACAAGAAGTAAACATGGTGGTATTTACACAACCGAATATGGGCTGATTGGTGATAAAGAAGGCATTGATAATTCCGTTCCTCACCCATGGGAAGAGTGTAGAGGAATCGGAACATCCTTTGGATTCAACCGGACCGAGGGTTTATCAGATTATTCTACTCCGGAACAACTAATCAAACTGTTGGTCTCGACTGTCTCTGCAGGTGGAAATTTACTTCTTGATATAGGTCCTTCTGCTGATGGAACAATACCTGTTATAATGCAGCAACGACTTTTGGAAATTGGCAGGTGGCTAAAAATAAATGGAGAAGCGATTTATAATACCCGGGCTTTTATTAAGACAAAAAAAGATGAAAGAATCAATACTGAAACAAATAAAACAGTCTTTTTCACCCAAAAGAATAATGATGTTTATCTAATTTGTCTTAACTGGCCAAAAAGTGATATTATACTGAAAGGAGTTACTGCGGTTAATAAAGTTGAGGTAGTTCTATTGGGAAGCGACAGAGCTGTTTCGGTAAAAATATCAGGTGAAAATATAAATATTACCGCCCCTTTACTTACTCCGGATGACTATCAGGTTGCTTATGTATTTAGAATAAGTGGTCTCATAAAATAAGTGTTTGAAATGTTAAATTATATTAAAAAACACTTTAAATATGCAATTCTAAAGGCTCTCAGATCTATTTTTATAACTTTATGAACTTTTCAATCTATAATTAATCCAGAATCTCAATTCCATGTACCTCAATAATATTCTGATAAGTTTTATGTCCCTTTCATCATTTATCTTTTCGTGATAATATTTTTTATCAAGTCGCTGTCTCTCTATTAATTAATCCGGGACGCTAAATTACCTATTAGTAACTTTTTTAATGAACAAAAAAAATCTCTTATACCTTTATTTTATTGTCTTTCTCGCTGGTAATGGTTTCATCGGTTCACCAGCTTTTGGAAGGTCTTTCGCGTTAAAAATAGATCTGCAGTATCCTCAGAAGGAAAATCAGATTCTTTATAATGGCAAAATTTGGCGTAATCTCTTTACCAATGTCAAGGGAAATCAATTCCTTTTTTCCAAAGACTATTTGCCGGGTTCAGTGACAATTAATGGGAAATCTTATAAAAATTTAAATATCAATTATGATATTTATAATGATGAGATAACCACCCCGAAAAATAATGGGGCTATTCTTCAATTGAACAAGGAGATGATCGATAGCTTTTCTCTGGTCTTTGAATTTAAAACATATTTATTCAAAAATACCCAGGCAGATGGGCTGGCAGGACTTAAAGGTTTCGTCAATGTGTTATATGAAGGAAAATCAGCACTATATGTCAAGTATAAGAAAGAAATTGATTTGCTTGCAGTCGATGATAAGTACGATTTGTTTTTTCAAACATACCGGATATATTTCCTGAAAAAGGGAATAGCTTACAAGATAACCGGTAAGGGTGATTTATTTCGGGTTATGGCTGAAGATAAAACCCAAATAAAGAATTTCATTAAAAAAAATAAACTGAGGGTATCAAAAAATGAGCCTGAAAGTTTTGTTCCCGTGATCAGGTATTATGATAGTATAAGCAAATAGACCTGTATTTATGAAGTTAAAAATCTATATTCTCATTATAATATTGTCTCTGCCGGTTACCCTTGGAGCACAGGAAAAATACAAGATTTCATCAAATTTTAAGGATGTCCCTTTTATAGATTTTGTGTCAGAAGTTGAAAGAATTCTTCCGGTAAAATTCTTTTATATAGAAGAATGGGTTAAGGATCTGAGATTAGGTGATTATCCTGATTGTACTTCACTTTCGTGTGTTATGGACAATCTTCTAAGGGGAACAACACTTTATTATTACATTGATACCTTTGGAAATGTAGTGATTACTAGTAATTATGCTGTTAAAGTTACTGCTACTTCGGAGGAAAAAAATAATAAGTTTCTTCCTCCGACTGATTATTCGAGCTCCGCAGAAAACCAGCGTACCACTGGAAATACATCGGTAGAAATCGGAAACCCGGCTGAAAAAAATAAACCAGGGAATGTCATAATTTCCGGATATATTAATAATAAGGATACGAAGGAAACTGTGTCAGGAGTAACTGTATTCATTCAGCAACTTAAGGCAGGTTCAATCTCTAACGAGTATGGTTTTTATACCTTAACACTACCAAGAGGAGTTCATATACTCCAGTTTTCCTTTATAGGTATGAGGGAAAAAATTGTCAATCTCAACCTTTATGGTCCAGGTGAGCTCAATGTTGAGATGAACAGTATTCTGATACCTTTAAAAGAAACAGTTGTATCAGCACAGAAAAGTATGACACTACAGCGGTTTGAGGTCGGTGCAGAAAAGATCAATATTACTTCTTTTAAGTTATTACCGACATCAATGGGAGAATCAGATATAATAAAAAGTGTACTTTTAATCCCTGGTGTTCAATCAGTAGGAGAGGGTTCTGCTGGCTTTAATGTAAGGGGCGGTTCTGCTGATCAGAACCTGATCCTTCTTTATGGAGCGCCTATATACAATTCTTCTCATTTCTTCGGATTCTTTTCAGCAGTCAATTCCGATATAATTAAAGATGTTACATTATATAAAGGTGGCATACCCAGCCGTTATGGAGGAAGAATTTCTTCAGTACTTGATATAGGATCAAGAGAAGGAAACAGAAAAGAGTTTGCAGGCAACGCAGGTATTAGTCCCATTACAACGCATATATCGGTAGAAGGTCCGATCATCAAAGATACACTTACCTATATCCTGACAGCCCGTACCACATACTCTAACTGGATATTTGGTTTGATCAGTGACCCGTCCCTTCACAAAAGCAGAGCCTCATTTTATGATTTGAATGGTAAAATAACATATGACTTAAATAAAAACAACAAAATAGATTTTTCTGCATATACCAGTCACGACTCATTCCGGTTCAACTCCGACACGGTTTATAGTTATAACAACAATATTTTTGCGTTGAAGTGGCGTCACTTTTTCAATAGCCGGTTTTTTTCTTCACTTTCAGTAAATAATAGTTCTTATTATTACGATATCACTAGCCAGTTTCTACCATCAGAGGCATTTGTACTTTCTCATAGAGTAAACAGTACCGGATTGAAAGCAGATTTTAACTGGTTTCTTGGACGTAATGAGATTAATTTTGGCCTCGACCTGACCAGGTACTCAATTTCTCCCGGTAACTATCTTCCAGGTACCGATTCATCTCTGGTTATTCCACGTAAAATCATGAAAGAACAGGCACTGGAAGGAGCTCTCTATCTCGATGATAAATTTATGCTGACAGATTATCTTTCTGTTAATGTTGGAATAAGAATGTCAACATTTTTCTCTTATGGCCCCAAAAGTGTAATGATATATAATCCTGAGTATTCAAAAAACAAATCAACTATTATTGATACTCTTAACTTCAAACCCGGTGCAATAACCAGTAAATATGGGGGTCCGGAGTTCAGAGTCTCATTAAATTTCAGGATTAGTGATAAGAATTCCTTTAAGATAAATTATAACAGAACCAGACAATACATTCATCTTCTTTCAAATTCAACCTCAATTTCTCCGACAGATACCTGGAAGCTTAGTGATTATTATCTCAAACCTCAGATTGGTGATCAGATTGCGGTAGGTTTTTATGAAATGTTGTTTAAAAATAACTTTGAGGCGTCTGCAGAGTTATATTATAAGGAAATTAAAAACATGGTGGACTTTAAAGGAGGAACCACTCTGGTAATGGATGAAAATATTGAAAAAGATTTTGTGAATATGAGAGGTAAAGCTTATGGATTGGAATTGGTATTGAAAAAAACAGAAGGTAAAATCCGCTATAGTATTGGTTATACATATTCCAAAACCTATGTTAAAAGCCTTGGAAGTTTCAGTGAGGAAGTTATTAACTCAGGAAAGTGGTTCCCAACCAATTTTGATAAGCCAAGTGACCTTGTTATCACATTTAATTATCTTTTCTCCCGGCGTTTCAGTTTCTCTTCGAACTATATCTGGAGCAGCGGACGCCCAATAACTTATCCCATTGCGACATATCGTGTAAATAATAAGTTAATGGTTACATATTCCGATAGGAATGAGTATAGAATTCCCGATTATTCACGACTTGATCTTTCCTTAAGAGTAAGCGGGAATCTTAAGTCGCACAGAATTGCCCATCCTTACTGGACATTCTCAATTTATAATGTACTGGGCAGACAAAATGTTTACTCGGTTTATTTCAAAAAAGAAGGTGATATTGTTTATGGCTATAAATTGTCAGTGTTTGGAAGGGCAATACCATCAGTTACTTTTAGTTTTGACTTTTAAATAAAAGATGAAGTATACACAAAAAATATTACTATTAACAGTGCTTTTTCTTAACGGTTGTATTTCACAATTCATTCCAAATACTAAAGAGGGGAAAGAAATGCTTATCGTTGAAGGTTTGATAACTGACAAACCTGGTACAAATATGATTAAGCTGTCAAGATCTATGCCCCTGGGAAAAAGAAGCACAGCAAATCCTGTAAGTGGATGTAACGTTTCAATTTCTGATGATTTGGGTAGCAGAGTCAGTTTTAATGAATCAGAAGAAGGAACCTATGTTGCTCCTGGTTTTTTTCATGGTATAATCGGACGATTCTATACTCTTCATATTACTCAATTTACGGAGTCGAATACTTTTAACTTCGAATCGTATCCGATGGAGTTGAAGCCTGTCCCCCCAATAGATAGTGTTTATTATGAAAAAGTTATTATTCAGGAAAGTATTGCCGGCAGTATGCCTCAGGAAGGGTGCCAGGTTTTTGTAAACACTCACGACGCTACTAACCAGTGCAGGTTTTACAGGTGGGAATATACTGAGACTTGGAAAATGGAAATTCCATATCCTGTGACAAATAAAATATGCTATATTACAGATAAGTCTGACATAATAAATGTAAAAAGCACCTCGTCGCTTGAAGAAGACAGGATTAACAGATATCCTCTTAATTTTATTTCTAATCTTACCGACAGGTTAAGTATGAAATATAGCATATTAGTGAACCAGTATTCATTGAACGAGGACGAATATCTATATTGGGAGAAGCTGCAGAATATATCAGAACAGGTTGGTGGATTGTATGATATGATACCGGCAGCAATTCCCAGTAATATATATTGTATTGAAGATCCGAATGAAAAAGTTCTTGGTTATTTCAGTGTTTCTGCCAGTTCTTCCAAAAGAACTTTTATAAAAAATTATTTTAGAGGTTTGGCTAAAATGTATCCTGATGATGTGTGTATTTCTGATACAATTTATGGGAGCGATCCTATACCATTTCTGAATTCCTCGGTCTGGATCCTTGAATCCAGCTCCAGGCCGCCTTATAGTGTAATAACTTCTAAAAAGGGCTGCGCCGATTGTACAGTTAGAGGCACTACAGTTATACCCGAATTCTGGATAGAAGGAAAGTAACAATTTATGGATCAAAGTATTTTAAATGATAAAAAAAATTAAACTGGCAATTTTTTTTCTGATTCATATCCTTTTTCTGCAAGGGATCTGTGGTCAGGTGCCAATAAATATGACAGATTATCTTAGTCAGAAGTTTTTGAATTATACCGCATTAGTACCGAGAGAAGAAATATACATTCACTCCGACAGGGAGGAATATATATCCGGAGAGGATTTGTGGTTTAATATTTATCTGATAGACAGACAAAGTTTAAAGCCCTCTTCAGAAAGCAAAATTGCCTATTTCGAACTGCTTAATCCGGAAAACCGTCAGATTGTACAAAAGAAGATCTGGCTCAATTCAGGTTTTGGTCCGGGTCAAATAATTCTTCCTGACACATTGAGTAACGGGATCTATACGATCAGGGCCTACACAAACTGGATGAAAAATTTTCTTCCTTATAATTGCTTTACAAAAAATATTCAGATTTATAATTCATTTAGTACTAAAACTTTTAAAGGGAAACAAAAAACTGACAATATCATTAAGGATTATGCCTTCGATCAGAATTATCCATCACTCTTTAATACCGGTCTGACTTTTAAAGTAAATAATCTAAAAGCGGATGTTTTGGATATTGTCGTACTAGCAGATGAAAAATATCGCTCTGAAAATAATAACCTTTTATATTTATTTATTCAGACACATGGAATTATTGATCATGTAAGTTCTGAGAGGATTTCAGGTGAAAGCACAGTAATAGCAATCCCTAAAAACCAGCTGAATGCCGGGATTAATCAGATCTCTGTTTTTAATCTGAAAGGACAGCCTGTTAGTGAAAAATTTATATATACTCCTGAAAAAACAAATCAGACTCTAATAATTCATTCTGTCGACAGTTCGGGTCTCAGAAAAAAAGTATCTTTCGATATTGAGCTTGGTAATGCATTAACTACTATGACGAATTCTTCAAACTTCAGTATATCAATTGCACCCAAAACTAATAACCATGCAATCATGGATCTGAATGATTATTTGGTCTTTGGTACTGAGTTTGGATTTCACCCGAGTAGTTCAATTAATGCTAAGAAAGTTAACGAGCTTGTTCCTGAAGTTATGGATAGTCTTCTTCAGAATGTGAAAAGCAACTGGATCAACTGGAATATTATTTTAGCAGATAAACTTCCTGATTTTAAATACCAGATCGAAAAAGAAGATCATTTTCTTTTAGGGAAATTGCTTACAGGTGATAAGAAAGCCGGAATTTCTGATAAGTTTGTTTTACTCTCAACTCCAGGCAAAATCGCTGATTTTCAATATGCTAAAACTGATAGGGATGGGAACTTCAATTTTAAAATTCATATAGATGAAAAGGCTAAGGATTTAATAATCCTGCCGGATATTATAACAAAAAATCAATCTGTAAATATTGAATCGCCATTTTCGGATCTATATCTCAAAACTGAGATTTCAGTTGATGCCAACAACCCTTCAATTCCAGACTATATTTCAGCCTGGAGTGTAAATCATCAGGTGAGGAAAATTTATGGAGTTTCTTCTATCGGAGATTTTCTAATTCCTTTAATTTCTGTACCAGCATTTAAAAGATTTTATGGTAAACCAGATATCGAACTCAACATGAAAGGTTACATTACCCTGCCGGTAATGCAGGAGGTATTCTTTGAACTTCTACCAGGTATTTCTCTGAAGAATAAAAGATCGGGATATGAGATACTAATGGCAAATCCCGAGAATAGCAAAACTTATGATAATCCGCCGGGGCTTTTTATTGATGGTGTTGCGATTAAAGATCCTTCATTAATTGCAGGCCTTGATCCTGAAGTTGTCGAAAAAATAGATGTTGTCAGGGAAAAATATTTTGTTGGTGATTACCTTTTCTATGGAATAGTTAATGTTATTACCAAGACGGGTGATTTTAGGAATGCAACTTTACCTGATAATGTTACAAGGCTGACTTACAGAGTAATAGATCCTGTAAATTCCTTTGTTTCACCTGATTATTCATCTGAACAGATGAAGAAAAGTCGGATTCCGGATTTTAGAAATACAATCTATTGGAATCCTTCCGTGAAACTGAATAATGAAGGTAAGGCGAGGATTGACTTCTGGACATCTGATTATGTTTCTGATTTTGAAGTTAATATTCAGGGCATTACACATGAGGGTAGAATTTTTTCACTTAAGAAAATAATTAAGGTAAAATAGAATATTTACTTTTGGAAACGGGTTACTGACCTTACTGTAAGCCGGGAGGAAATGATTAATATAAAACACCTATCGATGAACCGATATAATATTTTGATTATACTCTTTTTTATATTTTTTGCCGGGGTCGGCCTTTATGGTATGGTACCACTCTTTCCAAGTCCTCTCATGGTTAAAATATGTAAGCAGGATACCCTTAAAGAAAACCAGGTTCTCCATAATGGAAGGATTTGGAGAAACCTTTATTATTTGATTGAGGGAGATCAATTCCTTTTTTCCAAAAAGTTTTTACCCGGATCAGTTGCAATTAATGGTAAAATATTTTCCAATGTCTCTCTTAAGTACGATATATATAAGGATGAAATTCTTACTCTGGTTGATACTGGAGGAATTCTGCAACTGAATAAAGAGCTTACAGATAGCTTTTCTATATCATTTGAGAATAAAAAATATCAGTTCATCAGGCTTCAGGATGATAGTCTGAAAGGATCAAAAAAATATTTTAATGTATTATATAAAGGAAAAACTGCACTTTGTATTAAATACTTTAAGAAAATTGAGCACCCTGCTGACGGAGGAGATGACAAGTTTTATGCGTTTAACCGGATATATTTTGTGAAGGACAAACTGGCTTATATGATAAAAGGGAAGAGAGACTTAATGAAGATTCTGATTAAAGAAAAAGAGCTGATCAGAGCTTTTATAAAGAAAAATAAACTGTATGTTTCAGATAAAGAGCCTGAGAGTTTCATCCCTGTAATAAAGTATTATGATAGTATAAGCAATTAGATTTGTATTTATGAAATTAAAGATTTATATCATTCTTTTAATATTATTTTTACCCGTAACCCTGGGAGCTCAGGAAAAATTCAGGATATCATCAGATTTAAAGGATCTTTCATTTAAAGAATTTGTTTCCGCAACTGAAAAGCTTTTTCATGTAAAATTCTTTTATAAAGATGAATGGGTGAGAGGATTGAAAACAGGAGATTTTTCAGACTGTTCAACTTTGTCGTGTGTACTGGATAATCTTTTTAAAGGAACTACCCTTTATTTTATTATTGAGGAGTCAGGAAATATAGTCATTACCAACAGGTTTGCTATCAAAGTTTCAGTTGCCCCAACTGAAAAAAGCAATAATTTCCTGCCACCAGGCGAATATGCCGGTTCCGGAGAGAACAGTCGTACTGAAGGAAATGTATCTGTAGATATAGGTTATCCTGCTGATAAATACAAACCGGGCAATGTAATTATCTCAGGATATGTCAGGAATAAGGATACTAAGGAGCCGGTATCAGGTGTAACAGTATTCATTCAGAAGCTTTCAACAGGAACAATCTCCAATGAGCATGGATATTATACTTTAACTTTGCCCAGGGGAGTTCACTTTCTCCAGTTTTCATTCATTGGGATGAGAGAAAAAATGGTCAATCTGAACCTTTATGGATCCGGTGAACTTAATGTTGATATGAGAAGTGTTCTGATCCCTTTAAAAGAGACAATTGTATCGGCTCAGAAAAGCATTACACTACAGCGATTTGAGGTCGGGGCAGAAAAGATCAACATTGCTTCTTTTAAGTTGTTGCCAACATCAATGGGTGAATCAGATATAATAAAAAGTGTACTTTTAATCCCTGGTGTTCAATCAGTAGGCGAGGGCTCAGCAGGCTTTAATGTAAGGGGCGGATCTGCTGACCAGAACCTGATTCTTCTCTATGGGGCCCCGGTATATAATTCCTCACATTTCTTTGGATTTTTTTCAGCAGTCAATTCCGATATAATTAAAGATGTTACATTGTATAAAGGAGGGATTCCCAGCCGTTATGGAGGGAGGATATCCTCCGTACTTGATATAGGATCAAAAGAAGGGAACAGGAAAAAATTTGCGGGTAATGCAGGAATAAGCCCTATCACAACGCATATCTCGCTGGAAGGACCAATAATAAAGGATACACTTACATATCTATTTACAGCACGTACCACTTACTCAAACTGGATCTTCAGTCTGATCAGAGATCCGGCTCTTCATAACAGCAGAGCCTCATTCTATGATTTGAATGGCAAATTGACATATGACTTAAATAAAAATAACAAAATAGATTTTTCCGCATATACCAGTCACGATGCTTTCCGATTCAACTCCGATACGGTTTACAGTTATAACAACAATATCTTTGCTCTTAAGTGGCGTCATTTTTTCAACAGCAGGTTTTTTTCATCCTTTTCAATAAATAACAGTTCTTATAATTACAATATTTCCAGCCAGTATTCTGCAACTGAAGCATTTGTACTTTCACATAAAATAAACAGTACCGGACTAAAAGCAGATTTTAACATGTTTCTTGGCAGGAATGAGATTAATTTTGGTCTTGACCTGACCAGGTATGCTATATCTCCGGGGAGCTATCTTCCTTACAACGATTCATCGCTTGTGATACCATCTACTCTGGAAAAAGAACGGGCATGGGAAGGGGCTTTATATATTGACGACAAATTTCTTCTTACAGATTTCCTGTCTGTAAATGTCGGAATGAGAATCTCTTCATTCGCATCTTTTGGTCCACAGAGTGTTTTGATCTACAATCCGGCATATTCAAAGAGCAAATCGACAATCATTGATACTCTTAGCTTTAAACCAGGGGAGATAACAAGTAAATATGCAGGTCCTGAGTTCAGAGCCTCTTTAAATTTCAGGATAACCGACAAGAATTCATTCAAGATCAATTACAACAGAACCAGGCAGTATCTGCATCTTTTATCAAATTCAACGTCGATATCTCCGACGGATACCTGGAAACTCAGTGATTATTATCTGAAACCCCAGATTGGTGATCAGGTGGCATTAGGATTTTATGAAATGTTGTTTAGAAACAGCTTCGAAGTTTCAGCTGAGTTATATTATAAGGGAATTCGGAATATGGTCGACTTTAAGGGCGGGACTAATCTGATAATGGATGAAAACATTGAAAAGGATATTGTAAATGTGAGAGGCAGAGCTTATGGTTTGGAATTGGTATTGAAAAGGATAGAAGGTAAAATCCGCTATAGTATAGCTTATACTTTCTCACGAACCTTCGTTAAAAGCCTTGGCACATTCAGTGACGAAATAATTAATTCAGGAAAATGGTTTCCTGCTAATTTTGATAAACCGAATGACCTCGTTGTTACATTTAATTATCTCTTCTCCCGGCGATTTAGTATCTCCGGTAACTATACATGGAGCACTGGACGTCCAATTACTTATCCGGTTGCTACATATCCTATGTATGATAATCTACTGGTGCATTATTCTGACCGTAACAGGTACAGAATACCTGATTATTCCCGGCTTGATATTTCATTCCAGATAAATGGGAATCTCAGGTCGCATAAAATTGCTCATCCAACCTGGACATTCTCTGTATATAATCTTCTTGGCAGACAAAATGTGTACTCAATATATTTCCAAAGAGAGGCCGATCTGATTCAGGGATATAAATTGTCAGTGTTTGGACAGGCTATCCCAAGCGTTACTTTTAGTTTCGACTTTTAAATTCTGAAAAGATATGAACCTGCACATAAACAAAAACTCATTCATTTTGGCTTCAACGGACTCCGGTCCTCTGCGGTTCTGGCGATCTGTCGTATTATGGTATCATCCAAAACCTGTACAACATTTAATTTTCATTTTCATTTTACTTTTCCTGAACAGTTGTATAGAAAAATTTATTCCTGAGATTAATGAATCACAGGAACTGATTGTAGTTGAGGGTTTAATTACTGATCAGTCTGGACCTAATACCATAAAACTATCAAAATCACTGCCAATGGGGCGTAAAAGTGCTGCCAAACCTATGGTAGGATGCATAGTAAATATTTCGGATGATCTGGGTAATTCTTACGACTTAAATGAGACAATCGCCGGAACATATATTACTAATCAGGCAACTTTTAAAGGTGAAATAGGAAGAACATATACCCTGCAATTCTCCAGGTTCTCAGGTAAGAGAAAAATTTCTTACGAGTCATCCCCTATGGAGATGAAACCTGTTCCACCGATTGACAGTATTTACTACGAAAAAAATGTAATTAAAGAAAGTCATGATGGCTGGTTCGGTATCGATGACTGTCATATTTTTTTAGATACCCACGACCCTCAAAACAATTGCAAATTCTACAGATGGTCATATTCTGAGACCTGGATTCTAAGACTTCTTTTTCCTGTTCAGAACATGAAATGCTGGATCATATCGAATTCAGATTTAGTAGATATAAAAAAAACTTCTGTGATAAAGGAAGACAGGATAACCCGTCATCCTGTAACCTATATTTCAAATCTTACTGACAGGCTGAAAATAAGATACAGCATTTTGGTGAATCAATATTCATTGAGTGAAGATGAATTTATCTACTGGGAAAAAGTGCAAAAGATTGTTGATCAGGTAGGAGGTCTTTATGATATAATTCCTGCTACAATTCCAAGCAACATAAGCTGTATTGATATTCCGGATGAAAGAGTTCTTGGCTATTTTAGTGTTTCAGCCAGTTCATCAAAAAGGATTTATATACAAGATAAATTCTCAGGAATCGCAGATCAATATTCTGATTGCAATGCAGATACTATTTATGGCAATTATGATCCTCCGGAATTAAATGTATCAGCCTGGACACTTATTGATCATCCTGAAGGACCTGGTTCCCGCCAACGGGTGCTGACGCACAGAAAAGAATGTGCGGATTGTACAACACGTGGTACTACTATCAAACCTGATTTCTGGAAGGATGATAAATAGCCGGTTATGATTCAAAAAACACAGATATTCTTATTATTTATCTTTCTGTTTATAAGTAGTTGCATTACTCAATTTATCCCCCGGATCGATGAGGAAAAAGAACTTCTGGTTGTTCAGGGTTTAATAACTGATCAGGATGTACCGGTCACAATCAAACTTTCTACATCACTGCCGCTTGGTCAAAAAAGTGAAGCAAAACCGCTAAGCAAATGCATTGTAACTATTACAGATGATGTAGGGGGCAGCTTTCCGTTAAGTGAGACTCTCCCCGGAACATATGTTACATTGTCCCATGGCACTATTGGCAGATCCTATACATTGCATATTAAGACAAACGGAGACAGATATAACTTTAATTATGAGTCATTGCCCACAAAAATGAATCATGTTGGTCTTATCGACAGCCTTTATTATGAAAAAAGATTAATCAGGGAGAGCAATGACAATATTAAAGGAATTGAGGAATGTCAGATATACCTGGATACTCACGATCCTGAAAATATTTGCAGGTTTTACAGATGGGATTTCTCAGAGACGTGGGTGCTCAGACTTCTTTTCGATGTTCCAAACCAAACCTGCTGGATTTCAAATAATTCTAAAAATATATATATTGAGAGTACTGCATCTATCAGTGAAGACAGGATAAAACGTCATCCCGTAACTTATATTTCAAATGCAACAGACAGACTGAGAGTAAAATACAGTATTTTGGTAAATCAATATTCTCTGAATGAGGATGAATTCAATTACTGGGGGAATATGCAAAAAATTACTGAACAGACAGGTGGTCTTTATGATTTAATTCCTGCTTCTATCCCAAGTAACATTATGTGTATTGAGAATACGGATGAAAAAGTGTTAGGTTATTTCAGTGTTTCCTCAATTTCATCTAAGAGGCTGTTTATTCAGGATAAATTTGATGGTATTATTGACCAATATGCTCATTGCGCTACAGATACACTTATCGATGGACCTGATTATATTAGAGGTTTGGGTACTTCTGTATGGACACTTTTTGATACTCCGCTTGTTCCTTTTGTATCCCCGCGTATTAGAATATTTACAGAGACAAAGGGATGTGCAGATTGCACCGTGAGAGGTACTACAGTGAAACCTACTTTCTGGAAGGATGATAAATAAAAATTTAACTGCGAATGTATATTAAATGAAAAAAATAATTAAACCATCGGTACTTATTCTGATGCATGTCTTGTTTATGCAAGGGATTTGTGGTCAGACGCCTTCAGATATGACAGATTATATTAGCAAAAGGTTTTTAAAATACTGCAAATCTGTTCCCAGAGAAGAAATATTTATTCACTCTGACAGGGATAAGTATATTTCAGGTGAAGATCTTTGGTTTAATATTTATCTGATTGACAGACAGAGTTTTAAACCGTCATTAGACAGCAGAATTGCGTATTTTGAACTATTAAACAGTGAAAACAGACCAATTGTACAAAAGAGGATACTGATTGATAAAGGTTATGGTCCCGGGCAAATAGTTCTGCCTGACACATTAAGTACCGGTATCTATACTATCAGAGCATATACCAGCTGGATGAAAAATTTCCTGCCTGATAATTGCTTTAAGAAGAACATAAGTGTTTACAATGCATTAAGTACTAAAGTTTTTAAAGGGAGCCCAGGTAAAGGCAATTATAAAACAAAAGGAATTTTAGAGAATAGAACCCGGGATGTTAAGAATGCAGAATTAACCCTTAAAGTAAATAATTCTAAACCTGATAGTCTGGAATTATTTGTCAGTACAGACATTAAATTCCGGTCTGAAAATAAAAATATTTTTTATCTTTTTATTCAGACACATGGGAATATTAACCATGTTAGTACTGAAAAGTTATGGGGGGAAATCACAAAGATTCAGATTCCCAGAGCTATATTGAATTCAGGTATTAATCAGATAACAATTTTTAATTCTGATGGAGAACAAGTTCTTGAACGATTAATTTATTCAGCTGTCAGACAAAATAATTTTCTTACTCTTTATTCTGTTGACAGTTGCGGACTAAGGAGCAAGGTTTCGCTCGATATCGGACCAGGAAAAGAGGTCTTGAAAGATTTGAGTATAACAAATCTCAGTATATCAGTTGCGCCTCAGACTGATGATCAGGATATTATTGATATAAATGACTATATGCTATTTGGAACTGAATATGGAGTTCAAGGACCTGACTTTATTAAAGGCAGAAAGATCAATGAAATTTCTCCTGATGAGATGGATAGTTTTCTTTTGGATGTCAGAAGCAATTGGATTGACTGGAAACAAATACTATCAGGTGACATTCCTCATTTTAAATACATCATGGAGAAAGATTATCATTTTCTTTCAGGAAAACTTATAGACAAGGATCAGAAAGTGGTTCGTTCTTCTGAGTTTCTTTTATTATGTAACCCTGGTAAAGATGCCGTATTCCAATATACCAGAACAGATGCTGAAGGTAATTTTCACTTTAATATTAATATCGATGAAACAGTTAAAGATTTAGTAATTCTGCCGGATGATATAACCAAGAATCAGAAGATAATTATTGAATCATCATTTTCTGATCGATACCCAAAGTTTGAATTATCTGCAGATTCCTCTGAAGCACAAATATCTCCTTCTATCTCAAAGATGAGTGTTAATCACCAGGTTCAGACGATCTTTGGTGAAAATGCCGGCGGAAGGCCATTAAGTCCTTTGTATCCTCCGTTAATACCAACCAGATTCTATGGGAAACCTGATATAGAATTAATTCTTGCAGACTATATCAGCCTGCCAGTCATGCGTGAAATATTTTTTGAACTTTTACCCGGTGTGTCTCTCAAACAGAAGAAGTCGAGCTATGAAATATCAATAACAGAGCGTGTCTTTGGAGATCTGATTACTTACATCCCGACATTGATGATAGATGGTGTAATTATCAAGGATCCTTCACTGATAGTGAATCTTGATCCTGAAATTGTCGAGAGAATTGATGTAGTAAAGGGAAAATATCTGGTTGGAAAATATTTTTTCTCTGGTATAGTAAATGTAATTACTAAGGCAGGTGATTTTAGTAGTGTTTTACTTCCTGACTATATGTCCAGACTTCATTACAAAGTTTTAGATCCTGTATTGGCTTTTGTTTCGCCCGATTATTCCTCAGAAGATATGAGACAGAGCAGGATTCCTGATTATAGAAATACTCTCTATTGGAATCCTGCATTTAAGCCTGACAAAGATGGTAAGGTAAGAATTGAATTCTGGAGTTCAGATAACAAATCGGATTATCTGATTAATATTCAGGGAATCACAAATGAAGGTAAAACATTGTCTCTAAAGAAAATTATTAAGGTTAAGTAATTTCGATAGAGTTATGGCACCCGGCAGATCAGCCCCGGGTTTCATTAATTTTAAAGATCTTCTATTGGCTAATTTACTTAACAATTTTGTAAATTAGAGTCTTTGAATTTTAAAGAATGTTTATCATCTAAGTTTTCACTTCAGGTACCTGCAGGCAGCACTTTACCTTGAGTGGAATCTGGGATTAAATATCTACTCTGAAATATTCAATATTGCTATAAAATGTTCAGTAATTCTATTATTTTTGCAACATATTATATCATATCGTGTGTTAATAGTTATAAATTGAAAAACAGTAAGCCGGATTTTAACA
>JANYIW010000049.1 GCA_025358645.1 Bacteroidales bacterium | reverse complement strand
AGGTATGAAGGAACAGAAAGCGATTGATAATGAAACCATAAAAGCCCCTGAGAATGATAAAACGGAACAAATAGAAGCAGTTATGAATTCAGGAATGCAATTTCTGGCTGGTTTATTTAAAATGACAACCGGTAAGGATATGGGAATGGAAAACCAAAAAGTAGAGGTTGATAAATCTACAGGTGAAATAATCATGAGATTTAAAATCCCCTTATAAACCAGAATAATTATGACTATCTACCTCTTTAAATGATGGCAAAAAATATTTAATTAAAACCAATAGCTGGTTCGGAGTTTTGTGTTTTTTACATAAAAATCTCGCGATTAGTCACAAAAAAAAAGCATAACGTCCTTGCGTCTTATGAAATATCACTGGCATTTCTCGAACCCACTATTGCAATAGATTTTTCAAGCAGGATCTGTTTATTACCCTTAATATATAAGAGTGCAGGAGAATACTGAGTTTTTAGATTTTCTTTAAGAGTTTTAGAGTATTCAGGTGAAATTATAGGAAGTATCTCATAACCCTGATTCATTAGTAGTCTCTATACAATTTTGCACACCAGGTATTGACAATTATACAAGTATCAGATAATGCTTAACTTATGAAATGTTGCTATTAGTAATATTTCAGCATCCTGACGGGTCATTTAGAATTTTTAATATTTAATATAGCACGAGACAAAAACACATTTACTAAGGTAACTCATAATCTTTGATATAACAATAATAATTCCTTCGGAGATTTTGTGCACAAAGCGCTCGCTTGTACATCAGGCACATCGTCTTGAACTCTCAGGTGAATCGATGCGAAAACAAAATAATAAACTATAATATCTTTTGGAAAAACAGACTAATAAAATAACTTTGTGATAACACCCTGCATATTATGGTAAAATTAACTACCTGAATTTAAAGTTATGAATGAAAGTTTAGCTCAGGATATCCATAAAGAATTCCTTAACGCATTGATATCAGGAAACCGTTCAAAGTGCTCTGAACTTTCTAAGAACTATCTGAATAATGATGATTCAATAAAAGTACTCTATGAAAATATTATTAAAAAGGCGCTTTATGAAGTTGGTGAACTTTGGGAATATAATAAAATAAGCGTGGCAACAGAACATTTGGCTTCGGCAATAGTTGAAGGTATTCTGAATGAGTTTTATTTTAAAATCATTTCAGGGCATAAAATTAACAAGGCCGTTGTTGTTTCCTGTGTTGAAAATGAATTTCATCAGATAGGAATAAAAATGATTAGCGATGTATTCGAAATGAATGGATGGAACGCATATTTCCTTGGTGCAAACACACCAACAAACGAACTGATTTCATTTGCAAAAGCCATTAAACCAGATATTTTCGCAATTTCTTTAAGCATCTATTTTCATTTGCCAATACTTGAAAAGATGATTCCAATTATAAGAAAAGAATTTCCTGAACTACCAATTTTAGTGGGCGGTCAGGCATTTCGTCATGGCGGACAGGAAATATTATTAAAGTATGAAAATGTAATTTATAAACCCGATTTAAACAGCACAGAATTATTTATTAAAAACTTCAATCAAAATGGATAAAAATTTTCTTTTAGAATCAGCCGGACAGTTAAAACAGGTAAGTGTTAAAACTACTGAAGAGTATCATCAAAAGACTGATAAACTAATTACAGAGATGAATATCCTGATGTTGGAAAGACCCGACATAGAAAGCCTTGTTGGCAAAAACAATATCAACATGATGAAAGATAATCATGCCAATCATGTCAGGTTTATTGCCTCCATATTAAAAAATTACAATCATGAGGTTTTAGTTGATACCGTTTTGTGGGTATTCAGGGCATATCGTAGTCATGGATTTACAACTAATTACTGGGCGGCTCAATTAAATACATGGATAATAGTAATTAAAGAAGTTCTGACGCCCGAAAGTTTTGTTGAAACATATCCGTACTATGAGTGGATGCAGGTAAATATTCCTCTATTCGTAAAGCTCTCTGATGAAAAACTTGAAGCGCCAAATTCTTTACATTAAGCTATGCCAAACAAAGAAATAACATCAATCTTATCCGAATGGACAGACGAATTTATTACAACATTAATAAGAAGTAAATCTCTCTGCGTAGCATTATTTTCAACCAATGGAGAACTGATTTTTGCAAACGATTCAATGTCTGTTCATTTCAAAGCAGAGCCGTCCAAAAGTTTTATTAATCCAACGTTTGACAATCTTTTATTGTCAGACAATTCTGTTCCACTTATTTTTGAAGGGTTTTTGACATTAGGTGATTATTCCTCAATTAATACTTCTTCATGGGCACAAGTATATCGGAAAGACAATAGATTGCTCGTTCTGGGTGGTGTAAATGCTGCGATACTCATTGAACAAAATGAAACCATGCATCAACTGAACCATGAAATAAATAATCTTCAACGTGAACTAATAAAAGAGAAACATTCTCTTGAAAAAACTTTAATTCAACTCAATGAAGCCAATGCTGAATTGAATAAACTGAATATTGATAAAGACCGTTTCATGGCGATACTTGGGCACGATTTAAGAAGTCCATTTACTGCACTTCTGGGTTTATCGGATTTATTAATGGAAAACATTACAGAGTTCGATATCGACGAGATTAAAAATATGGCAGGTGGTATTAATAAAACAGCACAAAGCACCTTCAATTTATTGGAAGACATATTGATGTGGGCAAGAACACAACAAGGCAAGATTCCCTTCAAACCACAGAATCTCAATTTTACAGATATTTGCAAGAATGTACTTGAAACTCTTTACCCAAATGCCAAGGCAAAAAACATCGCGATCAATTGTCTTACAGCAGACCATTTAAATGTTTTTGCGGATATAGATATGTTAAAAACAGTTTTGCGAAATCTTGTTTCGAATGCAATAAAATTTACGAAAGACAGTGGTGTAATAAAGATAACCACCGAACAGACCCTGTTAAATGTAACAATATCAGTTTCGGACAATGGAATGGGAATAAATCCTGATAATCTGGCTAAACTGTTTGACGTTGGTCAGGTTCTGACAACCAAAGGAACGGCTAATGAAAAGGGCACTGGATTAGGATTATTGCTTTGCAAAGAGTTTGTGGAAAAGCATGGTGGCAGGATTTGGGTTGAAAGTGAAGTAGGGAAAGGCAGTGAATTTAAATTTACTTTGCCCACACTACCATGGGAACAAAACACTCAATAATCATCTTTATTACCATTGCAGAAAGAATCCAACCTGATTCCCATACTGAATAAATGTAAGTTCTGTTTTGCTTTTCGATTTTGATAACAAAGAATTAGCAGGATACTGATGTGTCTTATTAAAATGAGCCACGACTTGCCTGCCACAAGCATATCCTATTAACCCTCCGACAAAAACATCAGATGCCCAATGAGCATGTTCAGTTAATCTTGAAATGCCAACTAATGTAGCTGCTGAATAGCATATAACCGGAATAGCTTTTATATCCTTGTATTGCGTTGCGAATACGGTTGCGATTGCAAATGCTGAAGCTGTATGTCCTGAAGGGAAAGCATCAAAAGCGGACTTGGGTTTTCTATCGACTAAATCCTGGTCGTACATTGATAATGGTCCGTACCATTTACCACCTCCTGATTTGCTGAATGTATATGAAGCCGAAGGTCTCTCTCTTCCGGTAAGCCGTTTTATCAGGGTAACCCAGACACCGGAGGTTATCCACGCCTGGGATGCCAGTAAACTTGTCTGAACTCCCTTTTTATTTTTGAATGCCGCGCTTATTAAACCGGTTGTAAAAACTGTATAAACACCAAAGTCCCCACCAAATTGGGTTATAAAGGGTGATGATTTATTTACCCAGTTGTGCCTTTCTTTTTGAGTTCGCGCCCATTTGTCAATATTATTATCGACAAATATTAAGGTAGTTGTAATACCGACAGCCGCGGCGGTAATCAACCATTCTTTCGTTTTAAATCTTAAAGGCGCTGTTGCTTGTTCTCCAAAATTGTGAAACAAGGAAGGAAAATATCCTTTTTGTGACCTGAATGAAAAGATACTGTCAGTTTTATAAAAATTGGCTGATTGTATTTGATGGTCGATATCATTCGGATTTGTCTTTGAAGAATATACAGGTTGCAGATTGAGAGAATCAGCATTCTGTGAGTTTTGAGAGTAACCAATACCCTGGCAAAGTATGAATACTAAAACTTGTATAAGCATATTGCTTAAAAAACCTGATATGCATTTTACGGTGGGCAATGGTTATTAATTTTAGTTAAAGTTATTTAATTCTTCTATATAATTACGTCATTAAGATATTAAGTGAATCATCGCTATTCTTCCGCTTTAAGAATTGAAGTCCTATTTATTTCAATGGTTTGGAATGAAGAGTGCCCAATATTAGATTTCAAGATTTTGTATACCAGAAGCCCCCAGGTAATTGAAAAAACTATAATACCCAAATTAAGGGAGTCAAGCAGGAAAATTGCAACCTTTCGTGGACAAAAAATGTCAATTGGCACAATCTCCAGGAGCACAAAATTTATCCACAGAAATATTTTATCTGTTTTGGTGGGTTGAAAGCACAAGTAACATAGCGCATAGCCAACAATAGCAATGTGATAGGTATTCCTCTCGGAGGCGGTTCCAAAAATAATTGCCCAAATCATGATAATTCCTAAGAATTGTACACGATGCAAGAATGACTGTTTAAACAACTTATGTTTAAATACAGCAATTGAATAAAGTACTGCCAATACACCCAGAGAAATTATCCCAATAAATGGTTCAATGGAATTATGTAATATATAAAAAGGTCGGTAAATTGTATCAAACCGCAGCGGGGTTAAAGAATGACTCATAATAATTTTTATCCATGATTGATAATAAGTTATAAGTTCATTCCCCGGAATCTTGATCAGAGGCAAAAGAAATAATGCCACTCCAATAAGTAAAGCATATAGTATATTCTTCCAGAATTTGGGATAAAACAAAAGCATCCCTAATTGAAAGATACCATAGACCTTGGTAAAACCCGATAGTAAAATCAGTAAGACAGCCCAAAAGTATTTTTTTTTCTCCAGCAAAGTGAATGAAAACAGAAAAAGCGAAGCGATAACCGGATTAAACTGTTCTGACAGGAGAGTTTGCAGAAGTAATAAAAATGAATAGAAGAAGATAAATTTTTTCTTTACAAAGGTAAACTGTTCAGGTAGGGAAAAGACAGAATAGTAAAATAGTGTATATGTAAAAAAATTCCAGCAAAACACACCTGACCATCCTGGCAATAGTGCAAATGGTGTAAATAAAATTGAGAACTGTGGAGTGTAAAGAAAAAAATCAAGAGGTTTACCGAGTAATGACAGATGGTTCCAGTTAACATAAGGATTAATTCCTGCCCAAAAATCCAGAGATCCGTATGAGAATATTTGAAAGTTGTAATAGGAAAGGTTAATTACCTCTTTTAAAGCTATTAAGGATGCGAAGAAAAGACCTATGATGTAGATTTTATTTTTGATATCCAAAAACTTCTCTATTTTCAATAAAAATCCATTCATAGTTTTTTTACTTGGCAAAATGCTTATATGTATTAAAAAAATCACCAATTGTATGGAAGGTTTCACCCTTCGCAATAAAAAGCTGTATAAAATTCTCTAGTCGCATAAGAAGTTTATTTCCTGAGTTTCTTTGTATAATACCGGGGATTTGCAACTTCTTATCATTCAAATGCGAAGAAAACTCCCAGGAGTGAAAATAGATATTAAGATAGCCGTCGCAATTAAGAGTTTGCCGGCATAAAAAAGTATAAAAAGGGAAAGGGAAAATGTGCAAACTAAGCCAGAATAGCGGGATACGAACTAATGGTGACACTGAAGCAGGTAATTGTAATACACCTTTGTCAATAAAAAAGGTACGAGGTAAATGCCAATTATTATATCGCCCGGGGATGAAGGTCGGGTTTATTGATGAGTCGTACAGATAGCCTGCATCTGCAATGGCTTGCATGTCAGTTTTCATCATCCTTGCCATCCGGTATCCATCAACAGGTCTGCCTGTTATCTCTTCTAACAATTGTTTGGATCGTTTCAAATCATCATTGACAAACGAAGAATGACTATAACCATGTGAGGCAACTTCATGACCCCTGTAAATGATTTCCTTAACTAATTCTCTGGCGTGAATAGCAAAAACAGCTGTACAGAAAAAGGTAGCCTTTATTTGATATTTTCCCAAAAAGTCAAGGATAATCTTTGTACCTTCTTTTGAGTACTCCATTTGCTCATCAAGTGACAGATTTACATGGTGTTCTAATGGCAAATCAAACTCCTCAATATCAAAATTCAGTAATATCATCAGTCATTTATCTTTGTTATTCTGAAAAAATTGACCGATTCTTTGATTATCACCTTTAAAGGGATTTTGTTAGGTTTTATCCCTTCTCTTGTTATGCCTTTAATATTAACTATCGAAATATTTTTTTGTAAAGAAGCTCTAT
The DNA here is from genome assembly GCA_025358645.1 of Bacteroidales bacterium. Classification (GTDB taxonomy): domain Bacteria; phylum Bacteroidota; class Bacteroidia; order Bacteroidales; family VadinHA17; genus LD21. Next base: position 5,337 of record JANYIW010000049.1, on the reverse strand, counting down.
AGATGAATTCTGTATCAAAAAGAAACTCATCGATGGTCGTTTTCATAAATATTTCTTTCCCCTTATTATTAAATCCCTTTAATCCGCCCTGAGTCTCGCAATATGTCATTCTTAAAAAGAGTCGATTCAATTGCTTTGACATCACGGAAAAGAATTTTCTTGTGATTGGCAATGTACGTAAATAGTCATAATTTCGACTGGCCAGAACAACATCAGCTCCCTTATCCAGCTCTTCTACTAACTTTATAAAGCTTTCAAAGCGAAATGGGAAATCATAATCTGTGTATACAACTAATGGTGAGATAGTTTCTGCTACAGCTTTACGTAAAGCATATCCTTTACCACGATTTATAGAGTAGGAAATGATGTGAACTGTATCCTGAACAGTGAGTAATTGTTGAATCTGAATATCAGTAAAATTGCTTGTAGAGCCATCGTTCACAATAAATAGATTCAGTTGGCGATCCGGCAAAGAAGCTTTCAGGTTCCGAAAGTTTACACCTATTAATTCTACAAAACCGGCAGGTGGATTATAACATGGTAAGATTATATCAATATTTTGTAACATTTTATAGTTGAATCATTTATTTTATGATTTTAAAGATAATCCAATTTCAATTCCGTATGGGATGAAAGTTAGTTATGTTTTTTGATTTTATTACCAGGAGGTAAGAGTATAATTCACCAATTTATATTTCTTATTTTCCCCGGTCCTCCCAATTTTCTCCATATTGATAAGTTATTATTGCAGGATAATTACAATTTTCAGAAATTTAATCAACAGGATGAAAAAAACTTTTATTGTTACAGCTATGGTTTTGTTAAGCGTTTTAAACCTTATGGCTCAGAAACAGGGATCGGGAAACGTTTCAGGTATTATCATTGAAAAATCATCGAACAAACCGCTGGAATTTGCTACGGTATTAATCAGAAGCAATACTGACAGCACTTTTAATCAGGGCACTGTCACCGGGAAGAAAGGGGAATTTACTTTTAATAACCTTGTATTTGGAGAGTATAAGCTTATTTACAGTTTTATTGGTTTTGAAAAGGTTGAGACGCCGGTCTTTCACTTAAATGCAGATAGAATTAAATATAATCTTGGTAAATTATATATCTCCGAATCAACTGCAATGCTGGGAGATGTCTCAGTCACTGCACAACATTCGACATTTGTTAATTCCATCGATCGGAGAACCTTCAATGTTGGTCAGGATGTGATGAGCAAAACCGGATCTGTAAGCGAATTACTTCAGAATGTCCCATCAGTACAGGTTGATATTGATGGCAATGTAAGCCTCCGGGGATCAGACAATGTAATGTTTCTTATTAATGGCAAACCATCCTCACTGATGGGAACAAACAGAGCAGCTGTACTTCAGCAGATGCCGGCAAGTTCAATTGAAAAGATTGAGGTTATTACCAATCCCTCTGCCAAATACAAACCCGATGGAACTTCAGGTATCATAAATATTGTTCTTAAAAAGGATAAAAGCCTTGGCTTAAACGGTCAGGCATCGGTAAACGCGGGGAATGACAATCGCTACAACGGTAATTTTTCGATCAACTACAATCCGGGTAAGTTAAATTTATTCGGGAGCTATAGTATTCGCCAGGATGAACGTTTAAGATATTCAGATGATAACCGGAAACATTATATTTCGGGAGCAGATACAATTAATTATACTCATGTAGCCTCACGCGATTTGTCAAGACCAATTTCACATATTTTACAAGCAGGTGTTGATTATAAAATTAACGCCCATAACACAATAGGCGTGACAACTAATTATAATTACCGGAGTTTTATCCGTAATTCGAAGGATATAAATCTTTGGCAGTCCACAGACTTCTCAGTTACCAAAGATTATGATCGCACGCGCCGGGATCCGGAATTTGAGAAAGATCTTGAATTAGCTGCAAATTATGTTCATTCTTTTAAAAAAGAGGGTCACGAACTTACTGTTGGGTATACAACTTCCTTCTCAAATGAGATTGAAGATAACCACTATTCTGATATTTACCGGATACCTGTTATATCGCCGACTTATGATAATACACTTATCAAACAAGGTGATAATGAATCGCAATTTTCTGTTGAGTATGTTAACCCTGTTTCGGAAAACATTAAAATAGAAACCGGGTACATTCTTGAATCCAGAAATAACGATATGGATTTTTTTGGCGAAAATTATGATCCTCTTTCGGGCTTATGGGTAAAAGATATCGTAAAAACAAATCATTTTATCTATAAAGAAAATATCCATGTACTTTATGGAACATATTCTCAGGAGATCGGAAAAATTGGTATCCTTGGCGGAATCCGGGCTGAACAGGCATTTCTGGATGCAAATCAGGTCACTACCGATACCAATATGAAAAACAGGTATTTCAGAATCTACCCTTCCCTGCATTTCACTTATAAGTTAAGCGAGCTTCATGAATTGCAATTAAATTACAGCCATAGGATCCGTCGACCGGAAGGTGATGAACTTAACCCATTCCCGGAATATGCCGATCCATATAATCTCCGGAGGGGAAACCCGCATCTTAAACCTGCAGATGTTCATTCTGTTGAATTTGGGTATCAGTATAAAAAGAATAGCACAACTTTCCTTTCAACAATCTATTACCGTTACACTTATAATGGAATGACAGATATTACCAGGTATATTAATGACACTATCAAGCTTACTACCCGTGAAAACCTAACTAAAAGTGGTTCAGCAGGATTAGAATTGGTTCTTTCGAAAACATTTGGTACCATTGGAAATATAAATCTTAGTACCAACACTTTTTATAATAGGATCGATGCTTCAAATCTTGGATACAGTAAAAGCAAATCAATCATTACCTGGAGTGCAAATCTGAGTGCAGGCATAAATCTCTCAAAAAGTACTGTGCTTCAAATTACCTCGAGCTATTTTGCTGAAAATCTTACTCCACAGGGCAGACAGTTACCTTCATTTGTAATAAATTCGGGATTCAAACAAGAGTTTTTTAATAGAAAGCTGGTATTGATAGCGACCGTTTCAGATATTTTCAATTCACTTAGAAACAGCACTATTATTGATACCCCTCAATTATACGAAAAAATTATCAGAAGACGCAGTGCGCGGATTATATATGCCGGGATTACTTATACCTTTGGTAACCAGAAGAAAAAGAAAGAGATTGAGTACGATAACAGACTATAAACAATGAAGATCCTGATTATTGAAGATGAGAAAGACCTGGTTGAGATAATGAATAATTATCTTGGTTCTGAAGGTTTTCTTTGTGAATCAGCATCCTCCTATTTTGAAGCTGAAGATTCGTTATCAGTTTTTAAGTATGATATAATTATACTTGATCTTACTTTACCGGGTGGCGATGGTCTTGATCTGATAAAATTAATTAAGGAAAGAAACAAAGAGGCTGGTCTTTTAATTGTCTCAGCAAAAAATTCACTTGATGATAAAATCAAAGGGCTGGATATGGGGGCAGATGATTATATTTCAAAGCCATTTCATCTGGCTGAATTAAACTCACGGATCAAATCGCTGGCAAGAAGACGACATTTTGATGGCACTAATGAGTTAATATTTAACGAAATAAAAATAAATGTCGAATCCAATGAAATTTCTGTCAATGGAGAAATTATTGATCTTACAAAGACTGAGTATGATATATTGCTATATTTCATGGTTAACAGAAATAAATTGATTACCCGCGAATCTATAGCTGAACATGTATGGGGAGATAGTATTTCCTACGCTGATAATTTCGATTTCGTTTATAGCCATATCAAGAACCTCAGGAAGAAGATCAGGCAAAAAAATGGAGGAAACTACATCCATAACCTATATGGAATAGGTTATAAATTTTCGGATTGATGAAACTGCTAAAAAAGACTAACAGAACATATTTTATCATTTCAGCCTCAGCTTTTGTTGTTGCAGGTGTATTAATATATTTTGTTCTCTCATTCATTTTTGAGGACCAGTTAAACGAAAAATTAAAGTCCGATATGGATAGTATTGTCAGAGCTATTGAAAGAGACAACACTGTTCCATATTATTACCCCTTTATAGAAGTCAGAAAGGTTTATGGACAAACGATCAGACCGGCCAATACCGTTGACACACTTTTATTCGATGAATCTGAAAGAGAGTCTATCCCATTCAGACAGATCAGTTCTGTCAAAATAATAAAAGGACAGATGTATCTGATTGTGGCCAGGGATACTCTGTTGGAAAAAAGCGATCTGTTATTGATAATCGGAGTTGTTATTGGTCTGGTATTTGCACTTCTCAATATCAGCTTATATTTCATTAACAGAAAACTCTCTATTAATATCTGGAAACCCTTCTATAGTACACTTGATCATCTCAAAGGATTTTCCCCGGATGACCATGAATTTAAGCTTTCGACTGTAAACGAAATAGACGAATTCACAGAGTTGAATAAAACACTTGAGAATCTTACTTCAAAAGTAATATCTGATTATCAATCGTTAAAACGATTTACTGAAGATGCGTCACATGAAATTCAAACTCCACTTGCCGTTATCCAATCCAGACTTGAGGCACTTATACAGTATCCGGACATAAAAAAAGATCAGGCAGAATTAATTAAGTCCGCGTATACCTCTGTTCAACGAATTTCAAAACTTATTCAGACTTTATTACTTCTCACTAAAATAGCCAATTATCAGTTTCCTGAAAAAAGCAGGGTAAATCTGTCAGAACTACTGGAAGAAAAAATAAAATTATTTGAAGATCACATTAAAAGTAAATCATTGATTCTAAAAAAAGAGATTGAACCGGAAGTTTATCTTGAAACAAACTTTTTCCTGACGGAGTCAATGATTATGAATCTGTTTGGAAATGCGGTTAAACATTCACTTAAAGAAGGAATTATAAATATCAGACTTCGTACAGGTTATCTCGGAATTTCAAATACCGGTTCTCCTCTGTCAGTTCCCTCTGACAAGCTCTTTGAAAGGTTTTATAAGATAGATAAATCAACTGTTTCTCAGGGATTGGGGTTAGCTATAGTTAAAGAGATATGCAGACTTAACAGATGGGAAATCAGCTATGAATATAAGGATGATCAACATACTTTTAAAGTTAAATTTTAAATACCATTTCTATACAGATTTTGTTTTTATTTTCGCAATTATAAACTAAAAATTTAAATTTATGAAAAACATTTTTATTCTCTTCGTTGCATTGGCATTCTTCTCCGTTCCGGTATTCAGTCAAAAAACAGCTCCGGAAAATGTTAAAAAAGAATTTGCTAAAAAATATCCTGCTGCACAGTCTGTAAAATGGGTTAGTGAAGAAGCCAATGAAT
>JANYIW010000024.1 GCA_025358645.1 Bacteroidales bacterium | reverse complement strand
AATATGCCAGCCAGGATGTTGAAAGACATCTGGCTGTATGTTATGTTATAGTTACTGATAAAAATGAAGTAAAAGGTTATTATACTCTTTCAAATTCAAGCATTGACAAAGACCTTATTCCCAAAGATATTAGAAAAAAGTTGTCATATAAAGACATACCGGTTACATTATCAGGAAGATTAGCAAGAGATAAAAGATACTACACTGAGAGACTTGGAGAGACTTTACTTTTGGACGCCTTAAATAGATGTTATAATTCTTCATTTAAAATAGGTTCTTTGGCCGTAGTGGTTGACCCAATAGATGAGAAAGCAAGAACATTCTATTCAAAATATGGTTTTATTAATCTGACAGATTGTAAAAAAATGTTCATTTCAATGAAAACCATTTCTCAAATTTTCAAAAATTAACACAAAACGATTAACGTGAAACGCGAAACAGCTTACTCTGTCAGATGCTGCGTTTATCTCTAGTTCCCCCTTTGCGGCCATTTTGATTATATCTCCGTTTAAACTTACCCCTATTTTCCGACTTCGGCAGGGAGGATTGGTGATCGGGACTCTTTTCTTGTTTTTCGGCTATAAATGCAGGAAGTGGCTCTTTATGAACCTCATACCCGATTAATTTTTCAATGCGTTGCATTTTTGATATATCCACCCTGTTGACAAGCGTTACTGCTAAACCAGTAGTTTCAGCTCGTGCAGTACGACCAACACGATGCACATAATCCTCGGCATCGGACGGAGCATCAAAATTTATTACAAGATTGATATCCTTAATATCAATTCCACGACTCAGCACATCGGTTGCCACCAGGACACGGGTTTTGCGCGATCTGAACCTCAGGAGCATCGCTTCCCTCTCCCTCTGCTCAAGATCTGATGAAATGCCCTCAACCAGATATTCTTTTGAGCGCAGCCCCCGCACAATCTCACTTAATTTCTTTTTAGTTGAACTGAATATCAAGATGCTGCGGTATTCAGGGTTGTCGGCTATAAGACTATTTATCAGAGGTAGTTTCTGATAGTCGCTTAACATATATACAGACTGTATGACCCCAACAGCAGGTTTTGATCTTTCAAGAGCAATTTCCACCGGATTTTTCATAATATGCTTCGACATTGACCTTATCTTCGGAGGGATCGTTGCGCTGAACATCAAAGTCTGACGTATTTTCGGCAAATATGATATTATAAGCATGATATCGTCGTAAAATCCAACATCGAGCATCCGGTCGGCTTCATCAAGAACCAGTACTTCTACCTGGTTGAATTTCACATAACCCTGATTAAGATGCGAAATCAATCTTCCCGGAGTAGCCACAATAATATCGGCCCCCTTCGAGAGGGCAACTCTCTCCTGGTCCCATCCGCTACCATCTCCACCTCCATAAACAGCTATCGATGTAATGTTCAGTGTATAAGCCAACCCCTGGATTTGCTGGTCAATCTGAATAGCCAGTTCTCGTGTTGGTACCAGCACAAGAGTGTGTGTATGAACTGGGCGTTTTTCTGAAATAAAATTCATTATGGGCAGCAGAAAGGCAGCCGTTTTTCCGGTACCTGTCTGAGCGCAGGCAATCAGATCTCTGCCCGACAAAATAACCGGAATAGCCTTTTCCTGGATTGGAGTTGTCTCTTTGAAGCCCATGTAATCAACTGATTCCAGCAACTCCGGATTCAGATCTAAATCATCGAATATCACTTATTTCCCGGGAATTTAATTTTAATTAAAAGATTTGACAAAGATAGTGAAAAAAGGCGAGGTAACGATTGGAGGATATTGTCTGAACGAAGGAGGCCTTCTTTATTTATCAGGCTTTATTTTTTACCTTTACATAATATATTACTCCCCTTAAATGACCAACTACAACCGCATTTCATCAATCGATATTATGAGAGGACTTACGCTTGTCCTGATGCTGTTCGTAAACGACCTGAATATGAATGTTGCCCCGGCATGGCTCGGTCACCGTCCTGCTGAATTCGATGGCATGGGCCTCGCCGACTGGGTATTCCCCGGATTCCTTTTTATTGTTGGAATGGCTATTCCTTTTGCATTCTCGAAGAGATTCTCTGCAGGGCAATCTCTTTATGATATCAGCAGGCATATTCTTACCAGATCTCTCAGCCTGATCATTATTGGCGTACTGATGCTTAACACCGGCAGGGTTGACCCGGAGCTTACTGGTATCAGCAAAAACTTATGGGCTTTATTAATGTACGGGGCAGTATTCCTTTTCTGGAATGATTATCCGGATAATGAAAATAAATTTTTCACAATTACCGGTCTGAAATTCACCGGGCTGGCAATATTTGCATTCCTGGTTCTTAAATTCAGATCCGGACAACCGGAAAACAATGGTTCACTGATTACCGGATGGTGGGGTATACTAGGACTGATAGGCTGGGGATACCTGGTATCAGCTTTCGCTTACGTCCTGTGCCGCGATTCACTTTTGAAAACATCTCTCATTGCACTTTTTTTTCTGATAATGAATATGTTTTCGGATTGGAAATTACTTGGATTCCTCGATCCTGTTAAACCAATCTTCGGAATAATTATTGACGGGAATGTACCATTCATAGTCCTCTCCGGTTTGATTGGCGGACTCTTGATAAAGAAAATACCGGGTAAAGAATTTAAAAAAGCTATACTGATATTTATTGGTCTGGGGTTAGCGTACCTGATAGCAGGATTTGTCCTTAGAACGTGGTTTATCATTTCAAAAATTCAGGCTACCCCAAGCTGGGCAATGATATGCAATGGGATCAGCTTCCTGGTTTTCATACTGTTGTACTGGATAGTCGATGTAAGAAACAGAATAAAGTGGGCATCATTTTTTCAGCCTGCCGGCGAGAACTCATTAACAACTTATATTGC
>JANYIW010000004.1 GCA_025358645.1 Bacteroidales bacterium | reverse complement strand
ACCATGCGGATTTCCATCAAGCTCAATTACAAGTTTTTCTGAAGCACAAAAAAAGTCAACTATGTAGTTACCTATACTGTGTTGTCTTCTGAATTTTCTTGCATTAAGTTTTTTTGATTTTAAAATATTCCATAACTCAGCCTCAGCAGAAGTGGACTTGTTCCTAAGTAATGATCTGAAGAATTTAAGGCTTTTCCTGTTAAAGAGGTTTTGGTTTTTCATGTCAATTAAGGTAAGAAGAAATCAATGAATCAACCACCCCTCCCGATAGCAATCGGGACGGGAAATAAAATACTGTATATGTAAGATAATCAATCTTCCCGACCACCCCTCCTTCAAAAGGGGGGGAAACTTTTTTACGCAGTTTCTCATTCATCCCCAGAGCTTAAGTTGACGGCTATGCCCTAAAGGGGATTTAGGGGTGCATTGACTTATCATAGTGCACTCAAACTTTATCCTTTAGTAAGTTTATTTATAATGCTCTTCATATCTTCATACTGCTCTTCCATGCTCATAACCAGCCGGAGTTGAGCCTTAGCTCTCTGAAGATTATGAAGCGGGTGATGTATTTTGAAGTAATTATCACCATCAATAAAATCAGTTAGAAAACGGACAGCTATAGTGTAAGTAATTAATCTTGGGGCAAATGCAAGAAATTCCTTTTCCACGTCATTCAATGTTTGGACTGTTTCGGAAAGGTATCCTTCAGAATAAGCTTTAAAGAGTTTTATGTCCATTTTTACTCGTGAAAGATCACTCTCATCTTCAGAAGCTGTATTTGCAGCTGTTCTTATAGCATCGCCAAAATCATAGTGGATATATCCCGGCATTACTGTATCAAGATCAATTACACACAATGCCTTATCATTTTCGTCAAGTAATATGTTATTGAATTTTGTATCATTGTGTGTTATTCTCAGGGGTATTTTGCCTTCTTTCCCAAGCCTGAGTATAATCTTCATCTCCTCAGCCCGTTGAAGGATCAGATCTATTTCTTTACCAATACTTTCGACACGACCGGCAGGATTTTCCTTAATCTTACCGGTGAATGCCTCAAGTCTTTTTTCGATATTATGAAACCAGGGAATAGTTTCAAAAAGAGGTCCTCCCGGCATGTCTGACAGCATTGCCTGAAAACGGCCTATTGCTTTTCCTCCTTCAAAGGCTTTATCAGGATTGTCAACAACATTATAAGAATGATGGTTGGAAATGAAGATATACATCCTCCAGTAATTGCCCTCATTATCGATAATCCAGCTTTTTCCGTCACGGGAAGGGATCAGTTTCAGGCACTCCCTCTTAATATTGGAACCCGGTATACTACTTAATTTGTTTCTCAGATGAACTGTTACCCTTTCGATATTATGCTGAAGTTCAGGAATATTTTTAAAAATCTTATTATTGAGCCTCTGAAGTATATAATCGTCCTTATCTGTTTCAATTGTTTCTATCCGGAATGTATCATGAATATGACCGCTGCCATAAGATTCCCCATTCGAGAATGTACCATCAGTGACAAAGTATTCAAATATATCCTTCAGGTCATAACCCATATCATTTCCCCGCTTTGTGTCCGATGAAAGCATAATACATAATAATCAGGTATGCCGGAACGCATATCCAGTATGCTGACTGGGTTGAAAAAATTACAGCCAGTTTCCCATATAACAGAGGTATTAGTGCGCCTCCTGCAATAGCCATAACCAGCATTGCTGATGCAGTTTTTGTGAATCTTCCCAGACCGCTGAGAGCGAGTGGCCACATAGCTGGCCAAACCAGGGCATTGGCAAGTCCGAGAAGCGCTACAAATAAAACAGTTACCGGTAAAACAAGTTGAATTGATTTAAATGTCATTATATCAATAAATGACATTGAGAATACAAGATGAGCAGGTGTGAGGATTGCTCCCAGGGAAAAAATGACACCAAGAATCGTACATATTCTTAAAGCAGTTACCTGGCTGAGATACTTCGGAATAAAAGCTATACCAAGAAGGTAACCAATGATCATGCTTATTAAGGTGAATGAAGTAAAGTATTTTGCAGATTCCATTGCAATACCAATCGATAGGCCATACCTGATTATACTGTCACCCGCGATGACTTCGACGCCGACATAAAAGAAGAGTGCAACTACACCGAGCAACAGGTGAGGAAACTGCCAGATACTGGTTTTTTTTGCGTTGGATTCACCACTTACTGTATCTTCAGCATCTGTATCTACCTCAGGAAGCGGAGCATACCTGATAAAAAGACCAAGCAGAACAAGAATGGCTGCCATAACAATATAAGGCATGATCACTCTTCCTGACAATTCATTTAACAATGTGGTTCGGGTAGCGGCATCAACTGCCTGTGCAAGTTTTTCCTGTAATACTTTTGAATCTTTAAGAATAATACTTGCCAGGATAATTGGCGCTATAGCCCCGGCAAATTTATTTGCAATCCCCATAATGCTGATTCGTTTAGCAGCACTTTCCGGTGGTCCGATTATAGTAATATAAGGATTGACAGCGGTTTGAAGAAGCGCTAATCCGGTTCCTTCAACAAATAATCCGAAGAGAAACAGGCTAAAGGTCCTTGTCATTGCCGCAGGGACAAAAATCAATGCTCCTGCTGCCATAATCCATAATCCCAGCGACATTCCATTTTTAAATCCGATTTTTTTCAGAACTGCCGAAGAGGGTAATGCCATAATGAAATATGAAACATAGAATGCAAAAGTTACAAAATAGGCTTCAAAATCATTTAATTCACAGGCAGTTCTGAGGAATGGGATAAGTATTCCATTAAGCCAGGTTACGAATCCGAAAATGAAAAAGAACAGACCGATAATAGAAATTGAAAAGACATAATCTTTCTTGCTTATAGCGTTTGCAGATGTGCTGGTATTCATAACCGTCTATTTATTTATTATTAAATACTACAGTGAAGGTTTCAAAACTAATCTTTTTATCTGATGGAAACAAGAAAAAATAAATTTGTTTTTTTAGTTCAAAAGTTATAGAACTGATCTGGAATTAATTTAAATTTGTACACGACAGCACAAATTCATAAGAGCTTAAAGGCATGACAGCATTCAATAATTTAAAGATCTTGTTTTACCATGAGCAGTTGGGTCATTGAGCCGTTGTATTATCAGTAACCAGCACCAAATTTCAGGAATCATGTTAACTCAGGAAAAAAGAATTCGCGAAACTATTGAAGAAACAGGCAAAGTATTTGAAAAATTTGGACTGACACCAATGCAGGGCAGGATAATATCTTATTTTACTGTCAGTGATCCTCCTGAAAAGACATTCGACGAACTGGTTAAATATTTTAAAGCAAGTAAAAGTTCAGTTAGCAATTCTTTGAGTTTTCTTCTACAAAATAAAATCATTGATTATAAGACTTTCCCGTCAGATCGCAAACGCTACTTCTTTATTACTGATTCATTCTTCAGGGTATATTTTAAGAAAGTTCTGGAGAATGTAACAGAATTGAAAGAATATGCATACAGAACAGTCTCAATGCGTTCACCCGAATTTCCTATGGCAAATGAAAAAATTCTAAAATGGATAGAAAATGGTAACAGGTTTCAGGAAACACTTGAGAGCACACTGGAATCAATTCAGAGTGAAAAAACAGGTTCAGAATTTTAGTTTGGGTTTTTCTTTCTCTGAGATTTCTCTTGACTTCATCCCAAGATAACCGCCATGATGTCTTTTTGCGTAATCCTTAATATTAAAATTTATTTTACCCATCAATAGTACGACAAGTGCATCTCCGATTACCGTCATCATCGTGGTGGACGTGGTTGGAGTAAGTCCCAGAGTACAAACTTCTTTTGGTGCTCCGGTCAGAATGTAACAATCAGCCTTTAGGGCAAGTGGACTATTCTCATTTCCTGTAATTACAATCACCGGTATCTGAGGATAGAGATTATTTTTAAGATCAATAAGTTCGATTATCTCCCTGGTTTTTCCTGAATTAGATATAGCCAGAAGTACATCATTTTCCTGAAAAATTCCAAGATCGCCATGTTGTGCTTCACTGGGATGAAGGAAAATTGATGGAGTTCCTGTGGAACTGAAAGTAGTAGCAATATTGTGGGCTATCTGGCCAGCTTTTCCCATTCCACTGGTAACGAGCTTCCCATTTTTACCGTGAACCTGTTGGTAAATCAGACCGATTGCAACTTCAAAGCTTTGTGTTATGGGAATGTTTTCAATGGCTGCTGCCTCACTTTTAAATATTTCCCTGACTTTTTCTATCATAAATATCTCATAAATAATCTCATTTCAAAGTTATCAAAAATAATTACTTTTGTGTAACACTATCAACTGATCAAAAATGTTTAATCATGCAGCAGCAATAGGAGTCGATATCGGACGGAATTCAATTAAGATAGCCGTAGTGAAGATTAGTGGAGAAGTTATTGCCACTAAAGCTTTTCCTCTTAACCAAATACAGACCAGAGATTATATTATAGCAATGCTCATTCAGGCGATAAGCGATATTAGAAAGTCTGTAGCTTTAGAGGGCATAAATCCAATCTGTATTGGAACAGCAGCAAAGGGATTTATCGACCATATCACAGGGATGGTTTTGGGACCGGATCAGGGTATCAGAGACTGGACAAATGTTCCCCTGGCAAAAATAATCAATCAGGAGACAGGTCTGCCGGCGTATGTTGGAAATGATGCCAACATGATGACAATTGCAGAACATAGATTTGGTGCTGCGAAAGGGTATAATAATATAATTTTCGTTGCCCTTCGTACAGGTATAGGAGGTGGAATAATAATAAATGGCAAATTATACCGGGGCGTGAATAATGCCGGCGGTGAAGTAGGGCAGATGATTATTAATTTTGACAATGGGATAAGTGACAAAGGGATCAGAGGATCGTACGAATATTTTGCATCAGCAACAGCTATAGTACGAAGGTATGCTGAGGAAATCAATGCAACAGGCAATACTATAGAAAAGCCTTTAACCTGTAGGGAAATATTTGAAATGAGTTATACAAACTCACCTGTCGCTAAAAAAGTAGTAAAAGAAAATGCAGAATTGGTTGGTATTGGACTCGCTAATCTTATTACGATTTTTGCACCGGAAATAATTGTTCTTGGCGGAGGTATGTCAGAAGCAAATGATAGTTATCTTGCAATGATCAGAGAAAGTGCATTTGCCAATTCACTCGAAAACTGCAGATCAGAGGTAAAAATTGAAAGAGCATACCTCGGATCGACTGCTTCTTTACTTGGCAGCGCTTACTATGGCATGACACGATTAGCCGGGAAAAGTATCTGAATTAATTACATTTACCTAATCAGAATCGTCTGTCAAACAGGTTCTTCTTATTTATGCTGATATGTGAATATTGTAACTTTTATTAAAAGTAATGTAACATATACCAGGTTAACGTTACTTAATTTTAACACTTTAAAAATTACTTGAGCATATAATTTTAAAAAAATCAAAATGGATACTAACAGACTTTCAAAAACACTCACAGCAGCGTTAAATTCGCAAATGACGAAGGAAGCGCTAGCTTCTCAGATTTATCTGTCTTACGCAGCCTGGGCTGAAAACCAGGGATATAGCGGCATCGCAAATTTTCTTTTCAGACATGCAGAAGAGGAACGTAACCACATGATGAAGTTTCTCGAATATATTTTACAAAGAGGTTCGGAAGTCCAAATAATAGCTATTCCTGCACCTCATGATAAACCGTCAAGTATAAAAAATTGTTTTGAAAAAGTATTTGAGCATGAAGTTGAGAATACGAAAGCAGTTTATAAACTGGTAAGAATGAGTTTTGATGAAGAAGATTGGGCAACATGGAATTTTATGCAATGGTTTGTGAAAGAACAGATTGAAGAAGAAACTCTGGCAATGAACTTATTGAATAAGATAAAAATAGCAGGTGGAGACAAAGCAAATAATAATGCTTTATATTCTTTAGACAGGGACCTGAAAGAAACACCTGATGGGGCAGGATCAGCACTAGACGTGACTGCGGAAAAGCCTTAAATTACACTAATTTAATTGTCGGAACTGAAGACTAATGTTAAAAGTCTTAGCTATTTCATTATGGCTGATCATGCACCCGGGTCATGTAACCATGACTAGCATTGACTATGTTCAAGGAACCGATTCATTAAAGGTATTTTGCAAGATGGAGTTCGATGATTTCCTGAAAGATTTACAGACTATCGACGATGACAGAAATTTGTACAGGTTATTTAGCAAGCAGCCCTTTCCTGCTGACTTGATTAACCAATACTTTAATTCAAAAGTTTTCATTTATGTAAATAATAAACTGCTGATCGGAAAGTTATTAAGTGCGAATATCGCCGATACTGAAATCAATCTGAATCTCATTTATAGGTCAGGTAAAAAACCAAAGAGTATAAGTGTCAGGAATATGATTCTTACAGGGTGGTACAGTGACCAGACAAATTTATTGATAATCAGGATAAACAATTTTGAGAATGGGTTCAAACTGACACCAGAACATAATGAGGAGACTTTACTTATTAAATGACCACGATTCCTTATCGTGCTCAGGCGTAAGTCTCATTGCTTCCTCGTTTTTGTTTATATTGATAAAGACCATATTTGTCTGATCACTGTATAATCCAATCAAAACCTGGTTATGGATTTTAATCTTCTTAGGATCTTTATCTGATCGGTAGAGTAGATTCAGGAAGATTTCATTGTCCAGAATGATTACAGTCAATACATTCCCTTTCAGTAACTTGTTATTTACATAGATATGAATTCTATTATTGAAATATTTGTTTGCCAGATCAGCAGGGAAGGTCTGGTTTACAGATAATTTCGCAAGACTACGGTCCGAGTCAAACAATTTATAATCAAGTAAAAAATCATCATAATACATTCTGAAAAAAACTTTCATGGAATCGGCTCCCTGAACCTGGTCTATGGTTGTCAGGGTTACATGAACAGGGTGGAAAATCAAAAAGATCGGGAGAATTAAGATTTTTAACATTCTTCTCTGGCTTTGGTCAGAACAGTACAATTATTCTTACTCGGGACTAATTTTTATGACTAACTTCTTCAATATCAAAAATTTTATTTCTATCCCATTCGACCCAGTATTTTAAAGCATTATGGCGGATGAGTTTCCAATAACCATCGTCCATTAATCCAAATTTCCTAATCCCTTCATTAATATCTGCATCTACCTTTTCAAGATATTCCTTTTTGAGACTTATTCTTATAGAACGATCCTTGTATGTAAAGATGGCCGATGGTTTGGTTTTGCTACGGGAAGCCAGATGAATTGTCCCCATTCCTAAAGTTGCGCCAGTACTTACCTGTATCCCATCATTCAAACAACTATATGGTGGTTTAGTTCCTGCATAAGAGGTTACTTCAAGTAAGTCAGAACCAACACCAAATAATTCACGGGCTTTAATACCCATCTTAGCGCCAACTATTGAGAATACGCCAAGGTGCCTATGAAACTCATCAGTCATTACATTAGCTTTCCATTCTTCATCCCCATAACGTGCAATAGCAGAATCTATAATCGGACGGATATCATAATTAAACAATTCATGCTGAACAGGAAATCTGTTAAATACTATGTTTCTTTCAGAAAAATAGGTACCATTTATCATGTCGGTCATAGCTTGCTTGATTCCTGGAACATTATAATCTTTATTGTACCTGACATTTAATTCATCAGTAATTATATTAATGTCAAATAATTCGGGATTTGTAAGGTATAGAGCCACGAGGTCATCACAGAGCTTGAAATGATTTTGTTGCAATTTTTCAATAACTGACGGCTGACTGAATACATTTCTAAGGACAGTGGCAAGACGGGTATTGGATTGTCTGCAAACAGTTAAAATGGTTGAATCAAATAAGATGTTATCCTTATTAAGGTTAGCAATGACATCAATTCTCACAATGGATTTAAAAACCAGGTTTGCGCTCATTTTATCACGTTCATAGTTAAATCCCTGCAAGGGTTTTACTGATTCATTATACCAGATTATACGTTCAATTTTTGCAACAAGGCCCGGATCTTTAATCATAAGTTGCGCAATATTTGTAAGAGGACCAAGGCAAACCAGAATTACTTTCTCATTCGCATTTTTTAAATTTTCTCTCAGGCAGTCAACAGCATTTAATTCTGTTACGTGATTGTCTGACTCTTTACCCCAATTTATTTGCCTGTTAAACTCACGCCAGGGGGGATTAATTCCGTTCAGAAGATCTCCGCATGCAACTGGGATATTATCAACTTTAAATTCTTTTAATAATGAGTTTACCTTACCGGCGCCTTCAATGGGAGACAATGAACCATCTGACAACAATATTGCTTTTATAGTTATTTCAGGGCGACTGAGCAATAAACTTATTGCACGCATATCGTCTATAGCACAATCTGTATCAATGATTATGGTGTGTTTTAGCTTAACCGGTAACGGTTGAGCCCAAATGGTTTTACTAAAAAGCAGGATTGAAATCAGGATAAATATTTTTCGCATCGCCTGTTTTATTAATTTTATGTCTGGAAAGTCTTTAATGTTTATGAAATCTATAATGTGAATGAAAATGGCTGTGTTCTTCATTTCCATTTTTATGGATATGTTCATGGATAAGGTTGACACTTATCAGAAGCTCTTCATCGCCAAGTATTTCTGAAGCAGAACCAGTCTTTCGAATGGTATGTTCTTCTGAAAGAACTGCAACTCTCGGTTGCAGGTGATCGATCAGATCAAGATGATGTGTGGTAAAAATGATAGTCTTCCCTGCCTGGTTAAGTTCAAGAAGAAGCTCGATGAAGAAAGTTTGTGTTTTGGGATCGAGACTTGAAAGGGGTTCATCAACCAGCAGAATATCGGGATTCATTGTAAGAACAGATGCTATTGCAACTCTTTTCTTTTCGCCGCCTGAGAGCATATAAACCGGCCGTTCTCTCAGGTATCCGATTCCAAGATATGACAAGGTTTGTTCTGCTCTTTCATTTGCAGTTTCAAGTGGTAAGTTGAGTTGCAATGGCCCAAACATAAGCTCATCAAAAACAGTTGGACAAAATAATTGTATATCTGGATTCTGGAAAATATAGCCCATACGTTGCCTGAACTGCGTTCCAAAACTGGTATCCCTAAATGACTTTTCAGTTACAGGATTCCCATCAAATATAAGATCGCCGGAATCGGGAAAAACAAGTGCGTTTATAATATGCAGAAGCGTAGATTTACCACATCCATTCAGGCCAATTATAGAAAACATTTCACCTTTCTTTATTGAGAGGTTAATATTTTTAAGTGCGGGGATTTTACCGTAATATGAATAATCAATATTTTTCAAGGAGATAATATCTTCCATCACTCTTAAAGTAAAATAAAAACTATGCCTGATATAACAATAATCACTAGTACAATGACATCTTTAAGAGTAAAATGATTTTGGGAATGAAGTACTACTTTCCCACAATATCCTCTTGAAACCATTGCATGATAAGTATCTTGATAAATTATCATAGATCTTTTAAAAATAAAAAATATTCTGCCTCCGATTAATCTCCTGATATTGCTGTTTTTAATATTGCCTGAAAGTCTGGATTTAAACGCAAAGTAGGTTTCTTCAATTGTCCTGGAAAGAATGAAAATGTATTTGTAAGCCAGAGACAGGATCATAAGAAATGTATCCGGCACTCCAATCATTTTGAAAGATTTTATAAATGTTGGAAAAGGTGTTGTGAAAACTACAAGCAGAGCAAAGGCAACAGAATTTAAGACTCTGAGAAAAATTAGTGATACTACCTGAATTCCATTAGTTGTAAAACCAATATTTTGAGGAATATTGTAAATCAGGAAATGTGAAGGCTTATTAAATTTGATGATGTTAAATACGATTTTACCAGGGGTAATGACATTGAGTGATGCCGGCAATATAGCCAGGAAACCAAAAACAAATACAAGAAGAAATATTTTCTTGTATACTTCAAATATATTTAATCTGGCAATTATATATGACAAAAAAATAAATGCGGATATAAGTATTTGTGTAACAGGATTATTTACAATACTTACCACTACTGACATATAAATCAGTAAAATAAATTTAACTTTTGGATTGATCTCCTGGATGAAATTATCTCTTGCTGAGTTTTCTGCTTGTAGATAAATCGATTTTACAGCCTTTGAAGAATTTATTATGGTCTTGTCAAGAAAGGAAAGTTTTGCTCTTTTTATTTCTGCTGGATTATACTGATCATACGCAATCCTGATTAAATATGGAGGGATTTTATTTTCCATTTCTGATAATTAATCTGGAGATTAACAGCATGACAATATATGTTACTGTTGCGCCGATGACACCTGATACCAGATAGTATCCTGACCGGTGAACAATCGATAGATCTTCTCTACTTATAGAGTAATCTGGTAAAGGAGCCTTCCATACGTCCGAATATTTAATAAGACCTTTGGGTATGTAACCTACAAGTTCTTTCACGGTTTGAGCTGACCATTCACCCCAGTCATCACCTGTATTAAAAAACGCAGGAAGCAGAATTCCAATCGGAGTGAGCAGGCATAAGAAAAGCAAAATGATAAGAATTTTTTTCTGGAGTTTATTTATTCTCAATTTTACCTCCCTTCCTGAAAGCATAAATTAATCCGGGTTCGTTTCTCAAAAAGTACCTTATAATTATTAAAGTAATAAGTCCCTCAACAATTCCAAAGAGTAGTATATGTTCAATGGCCATTGCGGGAACAGCAATTTTCAAATCGTAAGGGCAATACAATGCTTTTCCATCACTGGAGGATGCAATCAGGGGTTGTATACCAAATTCAATTC
The DNA here is from genome assembly GCA_025358645.1 of Bacteroidales bacterium. Classification (GTDB taxonomy): domain Bacteria; phylum Bacteroidota; class Bacteroidia; order Bacteroidales; family VadinHA17; genus LD21. The sequence goes on along the minus strand of JANYIW010000004.1, from coordinate 18,722 downwards.
CAGTGAGGACTGCCGCCATTACCAGACTCAGATATCCTGAAATAAAAGCTGCAAAAAACACGCGTCCTTTTCTTGCAGAACTAAAGCTGAAAAGTCTGAAGAGATAATATGCTGTAAATGGCATAAATACAGCCATATTAAAGCAGTTCGCTCCAATAGCTGTTATTCCGCCATCGCCAAAAATAAGCGCCTGAATAATTAGCGCTACTGATACGGCTACAACAGCAGCCCATGGACCAAACAGGATCGCAATAACAGCGGATCCTACCGCATGACCAGTTGTTCCGCCTGGTATGGGTAAATTAAACATCATGATGATAAAAGAGAAAGCTGCTGCCATTCCAAGATATGGGATATCGCGTGCAGAAACTTCTTTTTTAACTTTTTTTACTGCTACGGCAACTGCAGCCGCAAATACTCCATATAAAGGAATATATGTTTGAGGGCTTAAATAACCATCGGGAATATGCATAATTGCTCCTGTGATTTAGATTTATTCTGCCCGGCTCATCACCAGCTTACCATGAATAATACCTTTAATACCTATCAGTTTATCTGACAATTGGGTTAGTTTGTTTGCAATTCCTTTTACTGCAATAATCTCAAGGCAATAATCATGGCTTAAGTGAAAATGTTGAGAAGAAAGAATCACATCAAAATATTCATGTTGAATATCGTTTGATTTGATTGTAACATCTCCTTTGTGATGATCGTAATGCAATACAACTGCTCCGGCAACAATCTGATTGCATTGCCATTTCTTCTCTACCAGATTTTTTTCGACTAAATGCCGGATTGCCTGAGAGCGATTTGGTAATTTATTTTCAATAACAAATTCATCCAGGGCTTTAAGAATATCCTCATCTAAACTAACTCCAAAACGGGCTAATGACATCGTGTTATGATTTATATAATTCGTAACACAAATCTATTGAATTAATTTAAATATTTATACAAATATTAGCTAAGATTGTGGAGATAACAGGTAATCAATAAAATGAAGGTATAGTGTGAATTTTGCTGACTTATGTTTCTGGTAGATCAATAGATAGAATAAATAGGAGAGGAGATCGCTATAATCTCCTCTTTTTGTGTGCTTTAGTAAAGCAGATGTGATTTTTTTAAGTGAACCTGAAGGGACTCGAACCCCCAACCTTCTGGTCCGTAGCCAGATGCTCTATCCAATTAAGCTACAGGTCCTGCAGTTTATAAGGACGCAAATATAACAAAGTTTGGAAAAAAATTATACTTATAAGAGAGTAAAGTTTGAAGCGCCTAAAGTTAAAAAACTTTCAACTCCAGGCACACCAGGCACTTTAGGCACTTTTTAGTCTCAGGAATATTGATTACTTTTATTACTGATATTAAAACATTAATTTTCATATTTTACTGATAATCAATAATAAATACTCTGGCTATGAAAAAAGCAACAGGCATTATTTTAAAAATATTTCTTGGAATAATCCTTTTAATTCTTGTCTTACTATTTACTGTCCCAATAATCTTTAAAAAGCAAATTAAAACCCGGGTTGAACAAGTTATTAATGAATCAGTAAATGCAACAGTAAAATTTGAAAATTATAAACTTGGGTTTTTTAAGGATTTTCCAAACCTGGCTTTTTCGCTTTATAATGTATCTGTCGTAGGTGTAGCCAAATTTGAAAACGATACTCTTGCCGGATTCAAGTCCTTTGATATTGTATTCAATCTGTCAAGCCTGTTTAAAAAAACAGGCTATGAAGTAAAATCAATCATTATCAACAGAGCTGTTGTCAATGCAATAGTAAGGAAAGAAGGGAAGGCAAACTGGGATGTAATGAAAGATACTGCACAGGCTGTAACGGCTGAGACAAAACCATCCTCGTCAGGTATAAAGATACTCCTGAAGAAAGTTACCGTTCTTAACAGTTCAATTTCTTATGTTGACGAAAGTTCTGCAATGAAAGTTTATCTTAATAAAGTTAATTTTTATCTGAAGGGCGACATGACAATGAGTGAATCAGATATGCAGATGACATTTAATGCAGGGGAGTTTACTTTTCTTATGGATGGAATGAAATACCTTAATAAGACAGTTCTGGATTCCAAAATCGATATGCTTGCTGATCTTGATAAATGGAAGTTTACCTTCCGGGAAAATTATTTCACAATAAACGATCTGAAGCTTAATTTTACAGGTATGGTCGCTATGCCAGGCAAAGATATCGAGACAGATATAAAATTCGGATCACCACAAACTTCATTTAAAACTCTTCTATCTCTTGTTCCGGCAATTTATATGAAAGACTATAAGGATCTTAAAGCAAATGGAGAATTTGTTCTGTCAGGATCAGCGAAAGGTATCTACAGTGATGCAGGCAAAACATTACCCGATGTGACACTTGCCATTGCCGTTACTAATGGGCTGATAAGCTATCCTGCATTGCCTGAGCAAATAAAAAACATAAATATTAAATCTGATATATTCGTTGATGGTAAAGTACTTGATAAAACTAAAGTCAATGTTGATCTCTTCCATATTGAACTTGCAGGCAATCCGTTTGATATGACTCTTAATCTTAAAACTCCGGTAAGCGACCCTGATTTTAGAGGTTCTCTGGTTGGGAAAATTGATCTTTCAGCGCTTTCAAAAGCCGTTCCCATGGACAGTATAAGCCTTTCCGGAGTAATAGATATGTCAGTACAGATGGCCGGAAAGATGTCTATGATTGAAAAATCTCAGTATGAAAGTTTTAAAGCCTCAGGATCAGTGGGTATTAAGAATATGGAAATTGCTATGATCGGTTATCCTGATGTAAAGATTAACAATGCAAAATTGGAATTTGCGCCTGCTTATGCAACCCTGACCAACGCGAATATGAAAGTGGGAGGGAAAAGTGATTTTAATCTGAGTGGCAGAATTGAAAATTATATTCCTTATGTTCTCCATAATAAAACGATTAAAGGAAATCTTAGTATGCGGTCAAAACTTATTGATGTTTCCGAAATAATGTCAAAAATGGGTTCAGCTGCTATTCCTGTTAAAGACACAAGTTCTTCAGTTGCAACAAATGACAATAAGGCCGTTCCGGTTGAAAGTTCCTCTTCACTTACTTTAATTCAGGTCCCTAAAAACATCGATTTTGATATCGATGCTCTCATCGATCAGTTCAGCTATGATAATATTAAAGCTCAAAAAGTCAAAGGACATGTCATTGTCCGGAACGGAATACTCACCCTCAGGGATGCATCCATGAACATTCTCAATGGTACCATAGGAATGAATGCAGATTATGATACGCGTGATTCACTTAAACCTGTTATGAAAGCTGACTTTGATATGCAGAATATCGGCATAAGAGATGCCTTTAATACATTTAATACTGTGAAAAAACTTGCACCCGCTGCAAAAGGAATTGATGGTAAGGTTAATGCAAAACTTAATTATTCGAGTTTACTTGGACGCGATATGATGCCAGTTATTACATCGATTAACGGATCAGGGAATATTAAGTCAAACGAAATTACTCTTCTCGAATCGAAAACTTTCGACAAAATGAAAGATGTCCTTAAACTTGGCGATAAGTATAGTAATACGTTTAAGGATATTAACATAAGTTTTAAGATTGCCAATGGAAGAGTTTTTGTGAGCCCGTTTGATATAAGAACAGGAAATCTTAAAATGAATATTGGTGGTGATCAGGGGCTTGATCAGACAATCAATTATATTGTTAAAACGGAAATACCGCGCTCAGACCTGGGGAGTTCAGTTAATACATTTATTGATAATCTTTCAACTCAGGCCGCCGCATTTGGAATTAAATATAAGCCTGCAGATGTTCTGAAAGTTAATCTAAAGGTAACTGGTACTTTCAGTAAACCTGTAGTTGCTCCCTTTTTCGGAAGTACGTCAGGTGAAAGTACAGGAGGAGCGAAGGCTGCTGTGCAGGAAGCTGTAAAACAGTCAATCGATAATACAGTCGATCAGGCAAAGGAAAAGGCCAGAGCTGAAGCTGAAACCCAGGGTAATAAACTTATTTCTGAGGCTGAAGCCAGGGGCCGGCAATTAAGAGATGAAGCGGCAAAAACTGCTGAAAACATCAGAAAAGAAGCTGACACTCAGGCTCAGAAACTTATTGATGACAACGCCGAAAAAGGAACAATCGCTAAGATGGCCTCACAAAAAGGAGCAGAAAGTCTGAGAAAAAATGCTGATAAGAAAGCTACCCAGCTGGTTCAGGAAGCAGATGTTCAGGCGAATAAGCTCATTGATGAAGCTAAGGCCAGGAAGATCGAGTTGGTAAATAAGATTTAAGCATAAAGACTATAAGACAAAAAAAGGCCGTTCATTAGGAACAGCCTTTTTTTATAAATCAAATATCTTCTAAAATTTCTTCTCCTTGATACGTGCTTTTTTACCGGTCAGATCGCGAAGATAGAATATCCTTGCCCTGCGGACTTTTCCGTGTTTATTAACTTCAATCTTGTCAATAAAAGGGGAAGCTATTGGAAATATTCTTTCAACACCTATATTTCCTGACATTTTTCGAACAGTGAATGTCTCAGTATGCTTTTCTCCGCTTCTCTGTATCACAACTCCGCGGAACTGCTGGATTCTCTCCTTACTACCCTCTTTGATTTTATAATGGACAGTAACGGTGTCACCTGCTGCGAATTTCGGGAATTCATTTTTAATCGCAAATTCTTTCTCAACAATATTCATTAAATTCATCGTGCAATGTATTTTGTATACTCAGTTTGGTTTCAAAAATCCGGTCGCAAACTTACAAAAAAAAATCATAATCTGCAATTTGTCTGAAAAAGTTTTAAACAATTAGCTGCTTCTCTGCCTAAACCTCAACCTTTCTTATTTTCTTTACTTCTTAGCTTCCGGTTCCTTAAACTTATCTCCGGTATTCTTTACAACCATCCGGTTCCATTCATCACTATAGCCTGGCTGCGAAATCTTTGGATTATGATATTTGTAATTTTTAGGTACAGCTACTTTCTCCTTTACATTTCCGTCGACAAATTTTACAAACAGGGCTGCATAAAGATCTTTCCATTGTTTAAATGTGTTCTTACCTGATTTTAATGAGTAATCCGTTAAATATTTAACTGCTTCTGCAGGACTCTTCTTATACAGATCGGAAGCATTTTTATCAATGTTGATGGTCTCTTTTGCGTAGCCTTCTTCCAGTTCGATCTGCTTTTTAAGGATGTCGCCGTTGATAATATTTGTTCTGGTATAGGCGAAATTAGAAACCTGGTTAAAGATCCAGAACGCTGATTTATCACTGAATGTCATCATATCTCCGTTACCGGCTGCAAGTGACTCGGGTATCCTTGTTATTCCGCAATACATCGGGGAATAAACAGTATAAAAAGTATCATCTACTCCAAACCAATTTATACCGCCAACGGGATCAGGTAGCCATGAACGGCTCTGGGCAATAAATGAAAAGCCGGTCTGTTGTGTGGAAATAGCTCTTTCATTAATATATGTGACTCCATCTACTTTCCATTCCATGGGTCTCCATCTTACGGTACATCCATACGGTCCGGCGCCAACATCTTTTGTCATATCCATCGGTGTACCCTGATAGTAGTTACGCATCATCCTTGCAATATCTTTAACCTCTAATTTGTTATCCGGTTTGATCCATAAAGGCATGCGGTTTTTGAGATTTTCACCCATAGCATAATCAGTATATTGACCCATCTGGCTGTTAACCATGTTAAAACCTGACCAAACCCTTGCTTCACAAAATCTTGCACCTGAGAAATCCAGAGGGGCATAAGAATCACTGAAACTGAAATCTTTATCATTGCCACTAAACCATCCATGGTTACGGGCTACATCAATAACATCGTAGGCATAAACTGTTTCAACTTCCGGATTATAGATTTTATCTATTTCCTTTGATGTAATTGATTTAATGCCATCTGCAAGAGGGAAAGTGGTAATCCTTGGGTGATTGGCATGTCCACTGATATATCCGTCAGGAATACGGCGGGCTACCCATACAGCGCCCTTATTTCCTGGCCCTTTTGCGATAAGTTCAAGTATCCATGCCTCGTTTGCATCAGCAATAGAGAAAGATTCACCTTCACTTGCATATCCGTAATCTGATGTCAATTTTGAAAATGTATATATCGCTTCTCTCGCATTTTTAGCTCTCTGAAGTGTCATATAGATAAGTGAACCATAGTCAACAATTGCAGTGGAATCTTCCAGACCCGGCCGGCCGCCAAATGTTGTTTCACCGATCGACACCTGGTGTTGGTTCATATTTCCAACAACAGAATAAGTATGAGATTTTTGAGGAATTTTTCCGAGGTATTTGCCAGTATCCCATTCGTAAATGTCAACCATTGTACCTGTTGGCCAATTCTTTGCCGGCCAGTAATAGAGTTCTCCGTAAAGTACATGAGAATCAGCCGAATAAGTTATCATTACAGATCCATCCTTAGTAGCTCCTTTTGTAACAATGAAATTTGTGCAGGCATTTATACTCTGTTCCGGTAACAAAAATGATAATAATCCGAACAATATTAAAACGGATAGTTTTTTCATAAAAATCACTATTAGTTATTTAAAGATAGTTTTTTAATAAAAGAATCACAAAGGTAACAAGCCTTTGAAAATTTCAAAGGATAATTCAGATCAATTTCAGTTTATTGATTATGCTTCTTATTATTTCAGGATCAACAACCTTCCTTGAAAATTCGGGGATGTCTGAGGAACCTCCCATTGAAATATTTTGTCTTTTGAAGATCATTTCGCTCTCAATTGGCTTTCGGCCTGTGAGATGAAATTCTTTTGCTCCTGTAAGTTTTGCAATATTTTCAATATTTGATTGATTAATTCCCGATCCGGGCATTATTATTATCCTGTTATCTGCTTGTGCAATAAGAAGCTTTATCAAATCTATTCCTTCCTCTGCTTTGTTTTTCTGACCCGATGTAAGCAGCCTGTCCGCTCCACACGCTATCACATCTTCGAGACCCTTAAATGGATCTTTACACATATCAAATGCCCTGTGAAAAGTTGCTGACATTGGTCTGGCAAATTCAATCAGTTTTGCCGTACGTTCAACATCTATAGCTCCACCGGATTCCAATATTCCAAGTACAATTCCATTAACACCGCATTCACCAGAGATATCAATTTCCCTTCTCATTATGTCGTAGTCCGGATCACTGTATAGAAAATCACCTCCGCGAGGTCTTATAATCACATGCAAACCGATTGTAAGATTATTTCTAGCCGAGAAAATTGTACCGGATCCCGGAGTGGTTCCACCTTCCGGAAGGTTATTACATAGTTCTATCCGATCAGCGCCTGCATTCTGTGCAGCTATAGCCGATTCGACATTGTCAACGCATATTTCAAGTTTGAAATTCATATTCAGATTTTCATTGATTTTCTTCGTTTACCCCGGCCCCAAGGGGAGCGAAGAAAATCAATTTACTCCCCTTGGGGATGGGGTAAATAAATTGATTTTCAAACATATTTTCAAAATATAACGATTATTACAAATGCCTGGTAATAATTATTTTAAAAGTAATAATTTTTTCTGTATAATTGTAGTGAACAAAAACTTTAACGTTATGAAACCAACTCTATTAGTTCTGGCTGCAGGAATGGGAACCCGCTATGGTGGCAATAAGCAACTTGATGAAGTAGGGCCTTCCGGCGAAACAATAATTGACTATTCAATCTATGATGCGATCCGTGCCGGATTTGGAAAAATCGTTTTTGTGATAAGACGCGATATAGAGGAACAGGTCAAAGAACGATTTGTTAAAAAGCTGAAAGGGAAAATTGAAGTTGATTATGTCTTCCAGGAAATAACTAATCTTCCGGAAGGAGTAAAAGTATCACCGGAACGACAAAAACCCTGGGGAACCAGTCATGCAATCCTTGTTACTTCAAAAAAGATAAAGGAACCATTTGGTGTGATTAATGCCGATGATTATTATGGTGTTGAATCATTTAAAATCCTTCATGATTTTCTGGTTAATGATAAGGATCCGAATTGCTATTGCATTGTGGGTTACAAGATGGGAAATACTTTGTCCGAACATGGACACGTTAACAGGGGAGTCTGCGGAGTAGGAGCAGATGGTCTTCTGAAAAATATTGTGGAAACACGTCAGATTGAGAAAACAGATGATGGTGCAAAAGCTCCGCTGAATGATGGTAAATTTCAAAAGTTTACCGGCAATGAAGTTGTATCAATGAATCTATGGGGATTTAAACCCTCATGTTATAAATTCCTTGGCGATGAGTTCAGAAAATTCATTGACAGAAGCGGAATGGATCCAAAGGCTGAACTTGACATACCAACCTCTATTGACAAATTTGTCAAGAACGGTGAAATAACCATAAAGATATTAATGAGCAATGAAAGATGGTTCGGCGTCACCTATCGCGAGGATAAACCTTTTGTTGTAGAAAGTATCAATAATATGATCAGCCGGGGTGTTTATCCGGCCAAAATATATTAAAGATAAAGTTGAAATCTCCCTTTTCGGATTAGCTCAGTACAGGTTTCTTAGGCGACAAAAGCACCTTGCCTTTAGCATCCTGTCGCGCCCAGTAACGGCTTCTTGCTTCTTCCGGATCAGCGCCAATAGCTATATATATTTTTGTTCTGGGATTTATTACTACTTCCTGCATTCTTGTTATATCCGGTGTTTTGAAAACGGTCTGTTTTTTTTCTTGCATGGTATTCCCTTTTCAATTAATTAATGTTAGTTTACAATTTGTGTTTACATTACAAATTACAATAATTGTAATGTAAGAAACACTTGAAAATGCTTCTGATCATCATAATCTATATAAATGTACTATAAGTGTTAAGAGCATGGACTAGAACTCAAATATGAAAACATCTGAAAGACACAAATGTTTACACAATGGGTCAAAGATACTCAAATTTATCGGTTTTTCCGGGTTTTAAGGAATATTTAACAAATCCACGCTAATGCAAAATGCAGCTTTTCATTTAATAAAACCCCTTGGGGAAGGAGTTTATAGTACCAGGCAGATACAAGGATCACTATTTTTCCTACCAGGTAAAATTACATTTATAGGTACTGAAATTATCTTTATTGTCAGTTACTCTTAGAAACAGGTTATGTTTTGTGCCTTTTGTAATCCTTGTTTCATCAAATTTATAGATCAGCAGATCGTTTTTCTGATCATATTCAAAAAGAGCCCAATTTCCGTCAATTGATGGCTCATACGACTTTATTCCAGAAAGTTCATCTTTGATCATGATTTTTATTTCCTTCTTTCCTGTCAGATTTGCCCCCGTAAACAGTCCATTGGCTGAAATAACCGGAGCAATAGTATCTATCCCGATAAAGAATCTGCCAAAAGAAAGAACATCGGCTTTGAGATAGCCTTCATCCCAGGTACTTTTCGTTGCGATTTTTTTATGATCATCATCCAACTGAACTATCAGCATTTTTGATCCTTTTCCTGCCGGTATTGATGTTGGTTTTATGGAAAGTGTATATGCTTTCTGAACAGGGGTGGAGGTGTTATGGATATAATGAAGATCAGATAACATCTCATTTGTTCCGTTTTCTTTTTTATATGAAAAATAAAGCGTGTCATAAAGGGCTCCTGATGGAATATTCACTGAAATATTTTCTGATGAAAACTTATTGGTTCTGTCATAAGGCATTTCTTTGACATTATGATCGATTAATGATATAGCAGATTTCTGGTTTTCTGATTGTGACTTGATTTGAAAAGACAATGTTGATTTATTATTGTTGGCATCTGTAACAATGATTTCAGCATTATGTGATTTGTCATCGTTGAAATTGAAGATCCCCCTGTTGAAGAGGTATTTATATGCGCTTAATTTATCACCAGGAAGAACAAAGGTCCTTTCAACATAGATATCGTCCTTCATAAAGGTCTCATAATCAATGTGACTATTAACGTACCTTGATTCCGTGAAAGGAAACCCGTCCATAATATATTTAAAAATTGAAATACTGTCGATCGATAATTCAATAGAGTATACAGCACATTTGTTGGGGCTGTCATTCAACATGTCGAAGGCTTTTATTCCGAATCCTGCCAGACCGCTGATGGATATTTCATTTTCCACAGGGATAAAATAAACACCATGTCCACCGGAAACATTAATCTTTTTGACTGAATTCCGGTTGTTGACCAAACTATGCCGGTTTATCGGGTATATAACAAGCTTCTCAATAACCGGTTTGATATTGTCGACTATACCAAATTCAAAGAGCAGGGGATTAATGGGTTCTTCGTTATCTGATTTTCGTATCTCATAGTGCAGATGCGGGCCTCCTGAACCACCTGAATTCCCGGAATAGGCGATAAGTTCACCCTGTTTAACTGGAAACTCCTCTTTTGCGGGAAACAAAGTTACCGTAAAGTTTTTATTCTCATATTGACGGGTTCTTACATACGCCTCAATATCAGGTGTAAACCTGTCAAGATGTCCATACACGGTAGAATAACCAGAAGGGTGTCTTATGTAAAGCGCATTACCAAATCCTCCCGGTGATACGCTGATTCTGTAAATAAATCCATTTGCTGATGCAACAACTTCTTTTCCTGTAACACCTTGTGTTTTAATATCTAAACCCGAATGAAAATGGTCAATTCTTAATTCACCAAAGTTTGATGATAATACCTGGGGTATCTTTAACGGGGAGATGAATATTGATTTATCTTTTGGAATGTTGTTTAAAGTGCTGTATACCAATATACTAAAAATAAAGAATCGGATTAGTAACATCATGTTCAAAAATTAAAATCACAGAGACGCAAAGCTATAATTATGGTTCGTTAAGGCAAACTATTTCAATCAAATTTTTGAAAATATCATTAACTATGTTAATTTTGTACTAAAGATTTTAATATGTCCGCTCAGGGTTACGAAGAATTAATAATTTTAAACAGAAAACTTGATGAATTGTTGGATCGGTATAATAGGCTGAAGAGTGAAGTGACGGATCTTAAGAATGGGAATGATATTTTGAAAGGTATGCTTCAGAACCGTGAAGAAAAAATGAAAGAATTGGAAATGAAATATGAACGGGTTAAATTATCAGGAGCATTATTGGGCGAAGGTGAAAACGCTCATGAAGCGAAGAGAAAAATAACTGATTTGGTGCGGGAAATTGACAAATGTGTTACTCTTTTAAACAGATAAGATATTGCGATGGATGAAAAGCTTTCAATAAGGGTTAATGTAGCGGATAGATATTATCCATTGAAGGTTGAACGGGAAAATGAGGAGAAGATCAGGAAAGCAGCCAGGATGATAAATGAAAAGGTGCTGCAGTACAAACAAAGGTATACCGATAAGGATGTTCAGGATTTTTTAGCGATGGCTTCCCTGCAGTATGTGATTAAACTCACAGAAGAAGAAGAAAAACTTGAAAAAGATTATCTTCCCGATGCATTGAAAGAACTTATACAAAAAATTGATTCAGTTCTTGAAATAAAAGAGTAAGAGCGTTCTTTAAAATAGAAAATTAATTTGCCCGCATTGTTTCTTCATTCATTTTTGAAACTCAACAGTTAAAACTTTGGAGCAACTCTTAGTTCAGGTAGAACAGGCCTCATCCCGATTCGTCGGGTTTCCTTCGGGAACAGTGGACGTTCGAACTGGATTAGCAGCTCCAGCCATTCAGACATGGGGTTTTATAAAAGCTGGAGGAACTTTGCGGGTTTTTTATTAAATATATATTTAAATAATAAGATGATATGATGACATTAATAATAGGAACAATGAGTAACGGGCTGTTGATTGTTTTGGGTATTTCAGCCCTTATAATATGTTTTGGCGCTTCTTTTTTCATCTGGCAGCTGGCATTAAGAAACAAGAGCCGCAAAATAGTTAGCGAGGCAGAAGCCGAAGCTGAAGTAATAAGAAAGGAAAAAATACTTCAGGCAAAAGAGCGATTTCTTCAACTTAAGACAGAACATGAAAAGGTTATCAATGAAAAAAACAGCAGGATAGGACAGGCAGAAAACAGAATAGCTCAAAAAGAACAGACTCTTTCACAAAAAATTGAAGAGACTCAACGCAAAAGAAATGAAGCTGACGCGATACGGGGAAATCTAACATCTCAACTTGAACTGGTAGATAAAAAATCAGAAGAATTAGAACGTCTTCACAGACAACAGGTTGAGCAGCTTGAGGCTATTTCCGGTTTTTCAGCAGAAGAAGCAAAAAACCATCTTATTGAATCTCTGAAGGAGGAAGCAAAAACAGGGGCTATGTCATACATTAACGAGATACTTGACGAAGCAAAGATGACTGCCAACAAAGAAGCAAAAAGAATTGTGGTTCAGACAATTCAGAGGGTGGCAGCCGAAAATGCCATAGAAAATGCTGTCACAGTATTTCACATTGAATCAGATGAGATGAAAGGTCGTATCATTGGTCGTGAAGGCCGAAATATCCGTGCCCTTGAAGCAGCAACAGGTGTTGAAATTATCGTTGATGATACTCCCGAAGCAATCGTTCTTTCTGCTTTTGATCCAATAAGAAGGGAAGTTGCAAGACTTGCACTTCATCAACTGGTTACAGATGGCAGGATACATCCGGCCCGAATTGAAGAAATGGTTGAGAAGACCAGGAAACAGGTGGAGGAGGAGATCCTTGAGGTGGGTAAAAGAACTACCATTGATTTGGGCATACATGGATTACACCCTGAGCTTATCAGATTAATAGGTAAGATGAAATACAGATCATCTTATGGACAGAATCTTCTTATGCACTCACGCGAAGTAGCTAACTTATGCGCAATTATGGCAGCAGAACTTGGACTGAATGCAAAATTGGCAAAAAGAGCCGGACTTCTTCACGATATTGGCAAGGTTCCTGATGATGAGCCGGAATTACCGCATGCAATTTTAGGAATGAAAATGGCTGAAAAATATAAGGAGAAACCTGAGATATGCAATGCAATTGGCTCCCATCATGATGAAACAGAAATGACAACTCTGATCGCTCCTATAGTTCAGGTTTGCGATGCTATTTCAGGTGCGCGCCCCGGAGCGCGACGTGAGGTGGTGGAATCTTATATTAAAAGGCTAAAAGAGCTTGAATCGCTTGCTCTTCAGTACCCTGGTGTTACAAAAACTTATGCAATACAAGCAGGAAGAGAGCTTCGTGTAATCGTGGGAGCAGAAAAAGTTACCGATAAAGAGGCAGAAGGCCTCTCATTTGAAATTGCACGCAAAATTCAGAACGAAATGACATACCCCGGACAGATAAAAATTACTGTAATACGCGAGACACGAGCGGTAAATTTCGCGAAATAAACTGATATAATTTCAGGATTCAATGCCGCAGATTAAACTCATTAATGTTGTAGGAGCAAGACCTCAGATTATAAAAGCTTCGGCAATAAGCAGAGCTATCCGGAAACATTACTCAGAAAATATTACCGAAATTATTGTTCATACGGGCCAGCACTACGACAAAGAGATGTCTGAGGTCTTTTTCGATGAACTTGAAATTCATAAACCACATTATAATCTGGGCGTCGGCTCGGCTCGCCATGGCAGGCAAACTTCCCTGATGATTTCAGGTATTGAAGATGTACTATTGAAAGAAAAGCCTGATTGTGTCGTTCTTTATGGTGATACTAATTCTACCCTGGCAGGAGCTTTAGCGGCTTCAAAGCTTCACTTTCCGGTAATTCATATTGAAGCCGGACTAAGGTCATTCAATAAAACCATGCCGGAGGAATTAAACAGGATAATGAGCGATCATTCATCAACATTGCTGTTCGCTCCTACAAATGCAGCTTTTAAGAACCTTATTGGCGAAGGATTCAAACCTGAAAACAGTCCGCCTTATACCATCAGTAATCCAAAAATCTATCTGACCGGAGATATAATGTACGATAATACATTATTTTTTGCGGGACTTGCAGAAAAGAAGAAAGCAAAGTTTCTTGAGCAATTGTCTCTTGAAAGTAATAATTATGTCCTTGTTACAATCCATAGGGATAGCAATACTGATGATATAGTAAGGCTACAAGAAATTCTCGTTACGCTCAAAACGCTGGCTGAAGAAAAGAATATTGTTCTCGTGATGCCTTTGCACCCAAGGACTATAGTTATACTTAGAACCAGACTTAAAAATCTATATGACGATCTTAACCATTGTAAGCATATTAAAATTATTCCTCCCGTTTCATTCCTCGAAATGATCCTCCTTGAGAAGAACTGTAGAATGATTGTGACCGATTCCGGTGGGGTTCAGAAAGAATCACATTTCTTTAAAAAACCCTGCATAGTACTCAGGAAGGAGACTGAATGGATTGAACTCGTGAATAATGGAACTGCAAAGCTTGTTGGCGCTGATCCGGATCTTATCAGAAATGAATTTTTGAATTTTGTGGATTCACAAGCTGATCTTGAGTATCCGGGTTTTTTTGGTAATGGAAAAACAGCCGAATTTATTTTGAGTGAAATACTCCTGATGTTTGAAAAAGAGTAATTCTTATAATGTTAAATTCTGTTAAAATGTGTAATATTGTCTTTTGCAAATGCTGATGGAACGAATCTTGAAGGATAGTAGTGTGTTGGTTACAGGAGGTGCAGGTTTTATCGGCTCAAATCTTACAGAGTCTTTATTGCATTCAGGGAATAAAGTTGTTTGTCTGGATAATTTTTCTACCGGAAAGAAAAAAAACATCGAACCTTTCTTAAACAATCCTGAGTTTAAACTTATTGAGGGCGATATTCGTAATTATGACGATTGTTTAAAAGCGGTAAAAAATATAGATATTGTTTTTCATCAGGCCGCATTGGGATCGGTACCCCGGTCCATTATTGATCCGGTAACATCTACAGATGTAAATATCGGCGGTTTTGTTAAAATGCTTTTTGCAGCAAAAGAATCAGGGATTAAAAGATTTATTTATGCTGCGAGCTCATCCACTTATGGCGATCATCCGGATTTACCCAAAGTTGAGGATAAAATTGGTTCACCTTTATCCCCGTATGCTATAACAAAATATGTTGATGAACTGTTTGCAGCCAATTTCGCGAAGATTTATGGTATTGAGGTTATCGGACTGAGATATTTTAATGTTTTTGGAAGGCGCCAGGATCCGGATGGAGCTTATGCCGCGGTTATCCCAAAATTTATGAAGACACTCATGAAACATGAAGTGCCTGTAATAAATGGCGATGGGTCCGTTTCACGTGATTTTACTTACATCGACAATGTGATCCAGGCTAATCATCTTGCATCTGTTGTACAGAATAAGTCGGCTTTGAACCAGGTTTATAACATTGCTCATGGTGAAAGGACCTCTCTTAATCAGTTGTTCACTTTTATTCGTACCTTTGCCACCGAATTTGACAAGAGTATACTGAGCATCGAACCGGTTTATGGTCCTGCCAGGGAAGGGGATATACCCCATTCACTCGCATCAATTGAAAAGGCTAAAAGACTATTATTTTATTCACCAACAATCAATGTTGAAGTTGGCCTTAAAGAGGCAGTAAAATGGTATTGGAATAATTTGTAACATTTGTTACAAATAACATTGTAAGCATCACAAAATCAGACATATACAAGTATTTGTTATGTGACTGACGGAGCGATAGCATGTTAAAAGCAAAGATATTTACATATCATATCCGATATGATTGAGCAATTTAAAGAAAAGGTTATAAGGGTTTTTAAGAAGCATTCGTTGCCACGATGGTTAGTCTTTCTGATTGACTCAGCAACTGTCTTTTTCTCTTTTCTTATTGCCTATATGCTGAGATATAATTTTGAAGTCTATACTTTCGATCTATCTGTGGTATGGAGGCAGGCATTTCTTGTATTAGCTGTTTACGTAATATTCATATTTCTGTTCAAATCATATTCCGGGATGATCCGGCATACAACTATAAGGGATACATATAAAATTATTCTGACAAACTTTATATCCCTTGCAGTTTTGTTTTTCGTTACAATAATGAGCCGGCAATATGAATGGAATGATATCTTCAATATACCAATATCAATTCTTCTTATTCATTCGGGAGCTGTAACAATACTTCTTTTCTTTTTCAGGGTATTTGTAAAAATATTCTATGAATTTGCCTCCTCTTCTTCCCGCGACAGCAAAAATGTATTGATCTATGGGTCGGGTGAAATGGGTATACTGGTAAAACGACTTATCGAAGGAGATCCTAAAAACCAATACAAGCTAAAGGGATTTATTGATGATGACAAAAAAATCCAGGGTAAAAAGGTTGATGGTTATAAGGTTTTCTCAAGACGGGTTCTTACAAAGGATTTTATAGAGAATGAAGATGTAACAGTTTTCATTATTGCAATAAAAAATATTGCACCATCGAAGAAAAAGGAAGTGATTGAATCAATGATCGGGTTTGGTTGTGATATTCTTGATACGCCTTCATTTGATACTTGGATGAACGGCCATCTTGAAGTAAAGAATCTCAAAAAGGTTAAAATTGAGGATCTCCTGGGAAGAGACCCGATTACTCTCGACCTGAAAAAGATTCAGGACGGATTATTCGGGAAGACAATTCTGGTCACAGGGGGCGCCGGATCAATTGGTTCAGAGATAGCCAGACAACTTACCCGTTTTAATACAAAACAACTGATTCTTGTTGATCAGGCTGAGACACCCTCTTTTTATCTTGGAGAGGAATTGAAGAGTAAATTTTCGCATTGTAACTTCAGGATAATCATTGGTGATGTCACCCGGTCTGAATATATGGAAGGAATATTCAGAAAGTACAAACCTGAAATTGTTTTTCACGCGGCTGCATATAAACATGTCCCACTAATGGAAAATCATCCTCACGAAGCATTCAGGGTTAATGTGGGTGGCACGAAAACTATTTCTGAGTTAGCAATAAAATATAAGGCCGAAAAATTTGTAATGATATCGTCCGATAAAGCTGTTAACCCGACAAATGTAATGGGTGCAACCAAAAAAATCTGCGAGTTACTGGTGCATGCCTTATCAAAACGCGAAGGTATTACGACACAATTTATCACTACTCGTTTTGGCAATGTGCTCGGGTCAAATGGTTCCGTTATTCCCCTTTTCAATAAGCAGATTGCCGACGGAGGTCCGGTAACAATTACTCATCCTGATATAACCCGTTACTTCATGACTATCCCTGAAGCATGTCAGCTGGTACTGGAGGCTGGATTCATGGGCAATGGAGGTGAGATATATGTTTTTGATATGGGTAAACCTGTGAAGATTTTAGATGTGGCATTAAACCTTATACGTTTATCGGGACTTGAACCACATAAGGATATTAAAATAAAAGTGGTTGGATTGCGTCCGGGGGAGAAGCTGTACGAGGAACTCTTTGCATCAGATGAGCCTATGATGGCTACACATCATCCTAAGATAAGTATTGCTCAGGTTGCTGATAACGATTGTGAGAAGATCAATGCCAGGATCGATAAGATTCTGCCTTCCCTAAACAAAATGTCCGAAACAAAAGTGATTGAAGAGATGCTGGATATTGTCCCGGGCTACACGAGTAAATTTGTGGAATTACCAGGTTAAAGACTTTAACGCCATAGCATCAAAAAATGCTTGAACCTTGAACCTTGAACCTTGAACCTTGAACCTCTTAACCTCTTAACCTTTATGAAAAAAGACTCAAAAATCTACATCGCAGGTCACAAAGGAATGGTTGGTAGCGCGATTAGTAGAAGTTTATCTGCTCTGGGATACAATAATTTTGTATATTCTCCATTTCCTCCTTATGACCTTACAAATCAGAAAATTGTTGGTGAGTTTTTTGCAAAAGAAAAACCTGAGTATGTGTTTCTTGCAGCTGCGAAAGTTGGTGGTATAATGTCAAATAATACTTACCGGGCTCAATTTCTTTATGAAAACCTGATGATCCAGAATAATATAATTCATCAAAGCTATGTACACGGAGTAAAGAAGTTGTTGTTTTTAGGTAGTTCATGCATCTATCCCGGAAATTGTCCTCAACCTATCAAAGAAGAATATTTATTAACCGGAGAATTGGAATATACCAATGAACCTTATGCAATTGCTAAAATTTCGGGAATAAAGATGTGTGAATCATATAATATTCAATATGGTACAAATTTTATTTCTGTAATGCCCACAAACCTTTACGGGCCTAATGATAATTATAATCTTGAAACCTCTCATGTACTACCGGCATTAATCAGAAAAATGCATCTCGGCAAATGCCTGGAACACAATGATTGGGATGCAATCCGGAAAGACTTAAAAAAGTATCCGATAGAAGGAGTAAATGACACCTTTTCTGAATCGGATATACTTGAAAAGCTTGTTAAATACGGAATACATATTCCACAAGACACCTCACACCTAACACCTCACACCTCATCCCTCACACCTCGCACCTCACACCTCACACCTCACACCTCACACCCTGTTTCAATTACCCTGTGGGGAACAGGAAGTCCTTACAGAGAGTTCTTGTACGTTGATGACCTTGCTGAGGCCTGTGTCTATGTAATGAATAATGTTGATTTTAATGATCTTAAGGTTCATAACCCTGTGCCCCATGCCCTGAGCTCTGTGCCCTCCGCCCATATTAAGAACACGCATATTAATATAGGTACAGGTAAAGATCTTACAATTAAAGATCTTGCCATCATGATAAAAAGTATAGTAGGATTCGAAGGTCAACTGGAATGGGATAGTTCCAAACCCGACGG
>JANYIW010000387.1 GCA_025358645.1 Bacteroidales bacterium | reverse complement strand
CTGAAATGACTCATGACTGGTAGCATCACCATTATCAGTTGCAATGATTCTTCCTTGTCCTTCAATACTGAAATTGAGCTGATTGTTGCTTCCTGGAACGAGAAGTTTATTTTTATCTTCAATCCTTACAGTAATATAGATGAGATCTGTACCGTCAGGATGAACCGCAGCTCTGTCGGCAGCCAATGACAGGATAGATGCTTTTTCAGTTGTACGTACCACGTCTTCTGCCCACTTAACTCCGTTTTTATAAGCAATTACTTTAAGTTCACCCGCTTGATAAACAACTTCTTCCCACTTAAGTCGGTATTCAAATTCGCCTTTTTTCTTTTTACCCAGCGATTTGCCATTCAGAAACAGTTCCGCCTCATCGCCCGATGTATAAACATGTACAGGAGTAACCAGCCCTTTTCTTTCCGGCCAGTTCCAGTGTGGAAGAATATGAGCCATCGGAAGTTCAGGTCTCCATCTGGACTGGTACAGGTAGAAACGATCTTTTTTAAATCCTGCAAGATCTATTATTCCAAAATAACTGCTGCGGGATGGAACCTCTTTAACCCCTTGTTTCTCAAGCATTTTAAGCGTTTCCTTGTAACCCCATGAGTCTGGCTTAAGTCCGGTCATATCGCCGGAATATGGAGTAGGCTCACCAATATAATCAAAGCCTGTCCATACAAATTCGCCCATAGCAGCCGGATATTTATCGATCATTGTCCATTGCTGATCTGGTGTAGTCGCCCAGCCGGGATAAGCAATATCATACGATGTTATCTGGAATATCCCTTTCCCCGGGAGATTATTGTTCAGGTCACCCTGGACTGCCGGGAAAAAGTACTCACCTCTTGAGCTGACAGTAGATGCAGATTCACTGGAATAAAATGGCAGGTTTGCATTGTCTTTTAATGCAAAAAACTTCGCATAATTTGATAAATTATAATTTATACCGAATACGTCAAGTGTTTTCTGAAAACCATTGGTGCCTGAACCGCCATCGTTGCAACCGGACGTTACCGGACGGGTAATATCTTCCGATTTAACTATTGCACTAAGAGCTGACGCAAGGTAAGGATTTCTTTGATCCGGGACTTCGTTACCAATACTCCACATGAACACCGAAGGATGATTCCTGTCGCGGCGGACCATAGCTTTCAAATCTTCTGAATGCCAGGCATTGAAAATGAGATTATAATCTTTTGGTTTCTTACCAATCCTCCATGTATCAAAAGCTTCAACCATAATGAGAAATCCCATTTTATCACACAGATCAACCAGTTCAGGAGCAGGTGGGTTGTGACTTGTCCTGATGGCATTGCAGCCCATTTCTCTTAGAATTTCAAGCTGGCGCGCAGCCGCACGAGTATTGAAAGCTGCACCAAGAGCTCCCAGATCATGATGGTTGCAGACACCTTTGATTTCAACTCTCCTGCCGTTAAGCAAAAAACCATCGCGTGCTGTAAAGTTCAAAGTTCTGAAGCCGAAATTAGTTTCATATCTGTCAGTTATAGTTGTTCCCTGCATCACAATGACAGCCACACGGTAAAGTTCCGGTTTATTTATATCCCAAAGAACCGGTTCCTTGACCGGAATATCAAACCTGAAGTCATGATTTTTCATCCCAGGTATCATAGCTGTAACAACAACGGACTCTGTAACAGGGGTAGCAGATGGTTCAAATTTATCATTCAGTTTATAGACAAGAACTTTTATGGTAACAGGTACCGGATCTTTAAAATGACTTTCAACTTCAGCCTGAACACTGAGCATTCCTCTGTCTTTCTTAATCTCAGGAGTAGTGCAAAAGACACCATTATTTGCAATATGTATCTGTGAAGTTTTCACCAGCCAGACATTCCGGTAGAGACCTGCTCCCGGATACCATCTGGAATCCCAGTTCTTTGTGTCGAGTCTGACAGCAATAATATTCTCCTTACCCGTAATAATATAAGGAGTAAGATCGAGACGAAAAGAAGTGTAGCCATAAGGCCATTCACCTACATACTTTCCGTTAAGCCATATTTTCGCGTTAGCCATGGCACCATCGAAATCGACATAGATGCGTTTTTCTTTATCATTTTCACTGACTGTAAAATGTTTCCTGTACCATCCTATTCCTTTCCATGGCAATAGTCCGGTATTGTTCTCCAGGGTATCACTAAAGGGACCCTCAATAGCCCAGTCGTGTGGAAGATCCAATGATCGCCAGTTATTGTCGTTGACTGTGGGGAGTTGAAGGTTTTCAGGCTCCTTGTCGGTGGTAACAGCGTCATTGGAGGCATTAAAATATTTTACAAATTTCCAACCCTGGTTGAATGATTCGCGAGACCGGGGTGACTCCTGTGCCAGCAAAGCGCTACTTATACAGATTGTTATAACAATCATTAAAAATGTAAAGATTAATCTTCTCTTCATATTAAGCTTGTATTAATTTTCCTCTAAAGTAGTTAAATCCAAAATGCAAAATAGTGTTTCGCGTTTTTCCTTTTTCCTTTCTTCTTGTTTTTACTTTTATCTTTTTACTTTTGTCTTTTGTCTTTTTATTTTAGTCTTTTATCTTAATCTCCACATCAATGAATAGATATTCTGGCATTATATTGGTATTTCTTTTTAGCGGATTAAGTTTATTTCAGGTTGAGGCTCAATATCAACCACCAGCCGGTAAGATATTTACCCGTCAGGACACATTACGTGGATCTATAACCCCGGAAAGAGCCTGGTGGGACATTACTTACTATCATCTCGATATTGCAGTTAATCCTGCTGATAGTACAATAAACGGATCAAACACAGTTACATACAGAGTCGTTAAGCCAGCCGGTCTCATGCAGATTGACCTTCAGGAACCACTGATACTCACAAAAGCTGTTCAGAATAATATTGATCTTAATTTTAAACGAGAACGAAATGTATATTGGATTAAACTTGCTGAGGAACAGAAGCCGGGAAAGGTATATTCAGTAATTCTGACTTATGGAGGAAAACCTCAGGTATCAATAAAACCTCCATGGAGTGGTGGCATTACATGGAAAAAGGATAAAAATGGTCTTCCTTTTGTTGCTTCTTCATGCCAGGGTGATGGCGCTAGTTTGTGGTGGCCATGTAAAGACCACATGTATGATGAACCCGATAGTATGCTTATAAGTGTAAATGTGCCGGGAAATCTGATGGATGTATCAAACGGACGTTTGCGGAGTGTTGTAAAACAGAAAAATAAAACAAAGACATATAACTGGTTTGTTGCAAACCCTATTAACAATTATGGTGTAAATATCAATATTGCAGATTATGTACACTTCTCCGAAATCTATAAAGGTGAGAAGGGATCGCTTGATTGTGATTATTATGTACTGAAGGAAGACCTTGAGAAAGCAAAGATTCAATTTAAGCAGGTGCCGATGATGCTTGCTGCTTTTGAACATTGGTTCGGTCCATATCCGTTTTATGAAGACGGATACAAACTTGTGGAGGCTCCTTACCTCGGGATGGAACATCAAAGCTCTGTGACCTATGGGAATGGATTTAAGAATGGTTACCGTGGTACTGACCTGAGCAAGTCGGGTTGGGGTTTAAAATTTGATTTTATCATAATACATGAATCGGCCCACGAGTGGTTTGCAAATAGCATAACCTACGAAGATATTGCTGACATGTGGGTACATGAGAGTTTCGGCAATTATGCCGAGAATCTCTATGTTGAGTATTATTTTGGCAAAGAAGCCGGTAGTGAATATGTACTGGGTACCCGTGCCAACATTCTGAATGATATACCAATAATTGGTATCTATAATGTCAATTATGAAGGATCGCATGATATGTATTATAAGGGAGGCAACATGCTTCATACACTCCGCCAGATTATTAATGATGATGAGAAATGGAGAGGAATACTTCGTGGACTAAATAAGGACTTTTATCATCAGGTTGTAAAGGGATCACAGATAGAGAGTTACTTAATTGAGAAGACAGGCATTAATCTCAAACCTGTTTTTGACCAGTATCTGAGAGACATCAGAATACCTGTTTTTGAATATTTTGTAAAAGAAAATAATCTGACCTTCAGGTGGACCAACTGTGTGCCGGAATTTGATATGCCTCTTAAAATTTATGTATCGGGAAAAGAGAAATCAATAAATCCAAAAACCGGATTCACAACAATTAAAGTTGATATTGATAATGCAATTATTAAGGTCGACCCGGGGTATTATGTTGCAACTCTTAATATTACTGGTAAATAAGGGAGTAAGAAAAATGCAAAAATCAAAATACAAGTAGAAAAAAATCAAAAATCAAAATAATAACAACATAGATAAAAGGCACAGGATTAGATAAGGAATAACTTTAAGATTTTTGGATAAACTTTGCTTACTTTGCGGTTAATGGATTTCATCTTTAAACAGACTTATATGATTAGATTATTCTTCACACTTTTAGTATCACTGATTTGTTTTAGTATTGGCGCCCAGGATATTTCCCAGTGGCGTGGACCAAACCGCGATGGCATTTATACCGAAACCGGTCTGATGAAAAAATGGCCGGAAGCCGGACCAAAACTCTTATGGCAGTTTGATGGGCTCGGTGAGGGTTATACATCTGCAGCCGTAACAACCAAAGGGGTTTTTACAACTGGTATGATCAATAATATGGGTAATATTTTTGCCTTGGATACTAAGGGCAAACTACTTTGGAAAAAGGAATATGGTCCCGAATGGACAGACAGTCATACGGGTGTTCGATCGACACCTCTCGTTATAAAGGATAAAGTTTATTTATTAAGTTCATTTGGCAAGCTTTTTTGTTGGAATTGTTCCGACGGAAAAACAGCATGGACCATAGATCTGGTTAAACAATATGGCGCTGAAAATATCCAATGGGGAATAACCGAAAACCTGCTTTTTGATGGAAACATCCTGTATTGCACACCTGGTGGGACAGGTGCGGCAATGGTGGCTCTGGATATAAATACTGGAAAAGAGATATGGAAAAGTAAATCAAATGGCGAAAAATCCGCCTACTGCTCGCCAATGTTGATTAAGCTTAAGAATAAAAAACTAATTGTGACAATAATGCAAAATTCTATTTGCGGATTTGATGCATCATCTGGTAATCAACTTTGGAAATCCGAGTTTAGAATGGACCCTGATGTTCACCCGAACACACCTGTTTATATTAACAGTTATCTGTATTGTGGAAGTGGATATGGATTGGGGAGCGTAATGCTTAAACTTGCTGATGATGGTAGCAGTGTCTCTGAAGTCTGGAAGAATACTTCATGCGATCCCAAAATGGGAGGGGTAGTCGTTTTGAATGGCAGAATTTATGGAACAGGTGACAGGAACAGAAAGTTTTTCTGTCTCGACTGGAAAACCGGGAAAGAACTTTATTCAACGAGAGATCTCTCACCGGCAAATATCATAGCTGATGATGGATTATTATATGTTTACAGCGAATCAGGTAAAGTTAATCTGGTTGAGCC
>JANYIW010000340.1 GCA_025358645.1 Bacteroidales bacterium | reverse complement strand
CTGGAGATGAAGGTATCAGCCAGTTTTGATTTTTTCTCCTGCAATCTTACTATTTTTTCTTCAATACTATCGCTGGTAATGTATCTGTAAACGAATACACTTTTATCTTGACCAATCCTGTGTGCACGGTTCAGTGCTTGCATTTCAGAAGCAGGGTTCCACCAGGGATCAAGTATAAAAACATAATCAGCTGCAGTGAGATTAAGTCCAACACCACCGGCTTTAAGCGAAATCAGGAATATTTTGTTTTCAGGATCTAACTGGAAACTGTTTACTATCTTTTCTCTTTTAGTGCTGGCTCCTGTCAGCATAGCAAAACGTATTCTCTTCTTCCTTAATTCTTCCGCATACAGATTGAGATGCTTGACGAAGGATGAGAATACCAGTATCTTATGACCTTCTGCAATAACGCTTTCCATATCCTGAAGTACAGTTTCGAATTTGCCTGAACCAAATGCATATTCTTCATTTGCCATTATGGGATGATTGGATAATTGTCTGAGCTTCATCAATCCCTGGAGAACAACAATGGCAGATTTTTCAAGACCTGTTGATGCAATGCTTTTAAGAATACTGTTTCTGACTGATGATTTCTCCTCGTCATATACTTTAAACTGTTCATCGGTCATATCGCAAAAGACTGTTTGCTCAGTAACCGGTGGCAGATCGCGTGCGACCTTCTCTTTTGTGCGTCTCAGGATAAATGGCTGGATTATCTTCCGTAGTTTAAGCTCTTTTTCATCGTCACCCATTTTTTCAATCGGTTTTGCAAATTCTCTTCTGAAAAATGCAAGGTCGCCAAGAAGTCCCGGGTTAACAAAATTTAGTTGGGTCCACAGATCCGTCAGTGAATTTTCGACCGGTGTTCCTGTCAAAACAAGCTTAAATTCAGACTTTAGTCTGGTTACCGTCCTGTAAAGCATTGAACCCGGATTCTTTATAACCTGGCTCTCGTCAAGTATGATGTAATGAAAAGAAAATGCGCTTATTAATTCAATGTCTTGCCTTACTGTATGATAGCTGGAGAGGATAATATCAAAATTTTGAAAATATGAAGTTGATTTTTTTCGCTGGTTGCCCTTGTAGCTATAAACTTTCATTTCAGGAACAAACCTTTTTATCTCATTTTCCCAGTTATAGATAAGGGATGCTGGTACAATAATTAATGAGGTAAGTTTTGAGTCAGAGTTTTCAAATAAGTTAATTTCTGGTTTATTATTGCGTTGCTCTTTTGGAGTAATGTTTTCTTTGTTGTATTGAAGCATTGCAAGTGTCTGAATCGTTTTGCCAAGGCCCATATCATCAGCCAGACATCCGCCTAAGCCGGCTGTTTGAAGAAAATTCAGCCAGTTAAACCCATCTGCCTGGTAATTCCTCATAGTACAATTAAGACCTTTTGGGTACTTAAGAACAGGAATCTGATCGGGGATGAGTAATTTCTCAAGTCGTTCGAATCCAATTCGTGTATCATCATTAAATGTATCTCCGAGTAGAGAAAAATGTTGCTTATGAATTCTCAGGGAATCGTCTGAACTTTTTCCAAACTCAAATATATTTTTATATTTTGTGAACCATGTTTCCGGTAATATGGCTATTGAACCGTCGGGTAGCTCGTATTCCCTTATTCCTTCAAGAATATTTTTTCTTAACCGGACGAATGGAATCCTGTATTCCCCGACCTTAACAATTGCCTTAAGGTCAAACCAATCGTTTACGATCTCGCTGCTAATCTCAATTTCAACTGGTTTTAAGTTGTAATTAAGATCAAGCTTAGATGTCAGAACAAAGCCATAGTCAGTAATTTCAGAATAATTACTATTGACAATTTCTAAAATTGTATATAACTCATTTTTCCGTTTACTATTTGATGCAACAGGGTAAAAATTAATATCATCATCTGAAAAGAAGCCAAGTTCTCCGAGAGACTCGCGACACTTTTTTTCCCAGTCAAAATCCCGGTGATATTTCCTGAATATGAAATTATCACCTTTCTTTTCAAATAATGTAAAAGATGTTGATAGATCATTTGAATAGATTTTATTCTTCGGGTAATTATATTTTAATATCATTACCGGGTTGCCTTTTAATCCGGTTTCCAGCTCCAGGAGAGCCTCTTTTTCAGGTGTGAATTCAATAATTTCGAAGCCGGAATTCTCAACTTTAAAACTATTAATTGTATTAAGCACAAAACCGCTGAAATATTTTAGTTCTGATTTTTTGGGAATCAGAATGTTTTCTTTTGAGAGGAAAGGTTTCAGTTTGGAACCTTCAATATCTGAAACAAAAATAATCCTGTGATCATCTCTTATTATACAAGGGGCCATACATATAATATCTAAGGAACCACCTTTTAAGTCGATGAGTTTACCCAAATATTCAATACTGAGATTATAAGCACTTTGCTCTTCTTCTCTGACAAATCTGAAGACCGGTTCGGCATTATCTTCACATAGATGGAGCTGATCCTCTGTATGCAGTGTTTCTGCTTTTGTCTTTTGAAAATATACTGGAATATTTTCATCACGGGCAATTGAAAAGCATTTATAAAGCCTTCGTTCAATATAAGGCCGGATAAAGGTTTCCAGTTTTTCAGGGGTTGTCTTTTCAAGAAATTCCTTTACTGATTTATCTTTGGAAAACAGTTTGAACAGACTCCTGTCTGTATATTCGTTAATAATTTTAACTAATTCGCGTTCTTCTGAAGTAAGTGTACCTAATGTGTCAATGTTGGGAAAAGGAGACAGGCACTCTGATAATTTATAATAACCTCTGTCCGTCTCCTTTTGAATGATATAGGGTAGCATAATGGATCCCCAAAGTCTATGTTGAAATAGAATC
The DNA here is from genome assembly GCA_025358645.1 of Bacteroidales bacterium. Classification (GTDB taxonomy): domain Bacteria; phylum Bacteroidota; class Bacteroidia; order Bacteroidales; family VadinHA17; genus LD21. Next base: position 719 of record JANYIW010000340.1, on the reverse strand, counting down.
AGAGCAAAAAACCTTCCCTTCTTAACTGACTTTGTCTCCAAAATGTTCAATATTAAAAATCATGCAATAATGGTCATTGTTGGTCAATATTCAAAGGATTTTCTTATTAGATTTGTTTGAAGATTAAAAGAAGTGACTAAAGTGCATAAAGTGTTTAAAGTGCCTAAAGTGCCTAAAGTGCCTAAAGTGACTAAAGTTTCTGGAGTGTTCCAGTCGGCAGATAGACTTTTATGAGGAAGATTATTCACATCGATATGGATGCATTTTTTGCATCTGTTGAACAGCTCGACAATCCGGAGCTGAGAGGTAAGCCTGTTGCTGTTGGTGGCAGCGGGGAGCGTAGTGTTGTAGCTGCAGCCAGCTACGAAGCCAGGAAGTTTGGTGTCAGATCAGCCATGCCTTCATTAGTTGCTAAAAGGTTATGTCCCGATCTTATATTTGTAAAGCATAATTTCACCAGATATAAGGAAGTTTCTGCAAATATTCAAGAGATATTCAGAGAGTATACCGACCTGATTGAACCGCTTTCAATTGATGAGGCTTTTCTGGATGTCACAAACGATAAAAAAAATATCGGTTCAGCTACCGTCATAGCCCAAAAAATCAGAAGTGAAATAAAATCCAGAACTGGCTTAACAGCTTCCGCCGGGATATCAGTGAACAAATTCCTCGCAAAGATAGCATCGGAAATTAATAAACCTGATGGTCTTTTCCTGATC
>JANYIW010000119.1 GCA_025358645.1 Bacteroidales bacterium | reverse complement strand
CCAGGTTTGAGTTGTAAATACAGGTATGCGTGCTATCACATCCCTCTCATAATAAATAACCAATGGCGTAAGAAGTATAATCATTACTACATACGTGAAGAAAACCATTTCAATTTCGGTGTATCGCTGTGCAATTTTTTTGATACCCGTATTATAGTAAGCATTGCCCACTATAGCAATGAATATCAGTATATTACCGACTGCATACTTTGAACCGAAATTCAGCTGTACCATATCGCCCGTAGAACACAGGATCACACCAATTATAGCAATAATAAAACTTATCCACCTGATTTTGTTCATTTTTTCCTTTAGAATAAGGAAAGCGAATAAAGCGGTTACTACCGGTAGGCAGAGTGTAAGTATGGCAGCATTGCTTGCCAGTGAATACTGTGTCCCCCAGGTCATAAGTACCTGAGCCGGGAATACGCCGAGCAATGCAAGTTGTCCGAATATCAGAACATCCTTAAATTTCTTCCCTCCTTTTTTGAAATCCCTGAAAGCAAACGGGGTCAAAAAGAGAGCAGCCAGTAACATTGGGGCCCATACTGTAAAGTAAGGACCTACCTGATCCTGTGTAAGTTTAATGCAGGTAAATTGAAGTGACCACATCAGATTACATGCAAAAAGCAATCCCCAAGATATAATAGTCTTTCTCATCTAAAGAAATTCAGATTATCAGAATGAATATTCCTGAACAGGCTTTATTTCCTGCCAACTTTTTTTACAGTATTTCTGATCCCCTTAATCATCATATCCATATCAGCTTTTGTTAATCTGGGGTTCATTGGAAGACTGGTATGACGTGCATAGAAAAAGGCTTCAGCTTCAGGACAAAGTTTATCAGGATAATTATACATTTTCTTCAGACCTGAAAAATGATAAGTAGGTTGATAATGCTGAATTCCCTGTATGCCTTCTTCCTGATAAAGAACTCTCATGAAAGCATCTCTGGAAGCACCCAAAACTTTTTCATCAACACACAAAGTATAAAGATGAAATGCATGGTAGCAATTAGGATCTTCGAATGCAGGTACGATACCTTTGATGCCTTTCAGCCCTGCAGAAAGATATTGGCTGTTTTCACGACGTTTGGCTACCATCATGTCGAGTTTTCTCAACTGAGCCCTGCCGCAAGCTGCCTGAGCTTCATTCATTCGGTAATTATTACCCCATTTGCCATTATCATCAATGACATCAAAATGAGAAGGCAGCCAATAATCCAATTTTTCTTTCTTTATCTTATAGCCGCCAAATTCCCATGCAGTCTGATCAGGATTCCAGTGAGTTATACTCATAACTCTCATCCGCTGTATTGTATCGGCAAATTTATCGTTGTTTGTTGTGATCATTCCACCTTCACCAAGTGTGGTCATATTCTTGAGAGAGTGAAAACTGAAACAACCTATATCACCTATTGTACCGGCTTGTCGGCCTTTGTAGGTTGCACCATGTGCATGGGCGCAATCTTCCATTACAAAAAGGTTATGTTTTTTTGCGATTGCCATGATTGGATCCATATCACACATCTGGCCTCCATAATGAACCACATAAATAGCTTTTGTCCTGGGAGTTATTTTGTCTTCAATTTTAGCAGGATCGATATTGTATGTTTTTGGATCGATGTCAGCATAAACTGGTTTTGCACCTTCTTTCAGAACCACCAGTGATGTAGCAATGAACGTAATTGGAGTTGTTATTACCTCATCGCCGGCTTTAATACCAAATACCTGAGTAGCGGCATGCATAGCCGTTGTGCAATTTGACGTGGCAAAAGCGTGTTTAACTTCAAATTTTTTGGCAAACTCATTCTGGAATAATGTAACCTGCGGGCCCATGGTCTGAGATTCCTGTTTCATTGCTGCCAGAACCATTCTTTCTTCATCTTCATCATATATCGATCCAAAGAAAGAATAGGGTACTTTTAGCTTTACACCATCATTCATCTGATACCCGGAAGTAATTCCACCCTCTGTATCGGAACCGGTGAACATAACATCTTTTTCCTTTTTCATAGTGTGTCTGATTTATAGGTAATTTATAATTTGAATATATTTCTTTTTACTATTTAAAAATAAGCCGTTATCCATTGCTAGAATTATCAAGACCGTATTGATTATTTAACTGGCCTGACGATTTCTCTTTTTTTAACTTTGCTTATACCTGCCAGGATAATCGCATTGCTTTTTAATGGTTTTGTAACCGGTTTGCCATAATCTGTCTGAAGAGCCTGGTAATTAATAGTTCCGTGTAAATTCACCTCTTTGATTTTCTTCCCGAACCGTGGATTTACCCATTCATATGCGAACATAGTGATTGGATTCGCCGTATTATTTGCAGAACAGCTTACAGGGTCCGCTTCATAGCAATACATATTCTGTGCACCACCGGTCTCCCCTACCAAATTATCAAGCCTGTCCTCTCCCCCAGGATTCCACTCAAGAATATTGACTCCATACTGAATGGGGATTATTGATCTGAAACCATCTTCATATACTATTTCATACCATCCCAGGAGATCGGCAGAATCAAAAAAGTCAGGAATATTAAAGTAAGCTTTCTGATTTTCTGATGGCAGGGCGCTTGCATGTAAAAAGATAAGGCTGCTGACATCTTCATTTATCGGGATACCTTCGACAACAGATGGAAGAGCATTTTCACCTTTTCCGATAGCGCCAACAGCAATAGCGCAATTGGACGATTCGTTATCGGTACTTCCCAGCTTAAAGATCTTTGATCCGCTTCTGACTTCTCCCAAAATTAAACTGCTGAAATTCATATCAAATACTTTTGAACCTTTTGAGAAGTTGTACCTTGAAGCAATATCAACAGTTTCGATTTTATCACCATCTCTGCTTGGGATCCTTTTTCCACTCAGATTTGATCTAACAGAAGGCATCAGATCAGTTACAATAGAAGCAAGTTCCCTCTGGCTGATAGAATGGCTCGACCATACAAAATTGGCACAACCAAGGTAATCGAGTATAAGATCTTTCCCAAAATTAAACTCATTTGTTGCTGCCCATGAAGAGGGAGCTCCACCTTCAAGATCAATTTTTTTAATCCTCTCATCCCAATTGCT
>JANYIW010000311.1 GCA_025358645.1 Bacteroidales bacterium | reverse complement strand
TTATTTTTTCCCTATACTGTTATTGATGTTTTTTAACCATGTTGAAACCTTTTTGGAATAGAAATTCAGGTTTTCGCAGGTAAAATCACCTTCCATTTTTATCAGGCACCCTTTATATGTTCCGGAATCCTCAGAGAACCGGTAGCAGATATATTCGAGTGATCCGGCATCAGCGGCAACATTCTTTAATTTAGTAACCTTGCTTGAAGATATGTTTTTAATATAATTGGCATATTTCTGTAACTCTTCAGAAGGAATCCTTTTCCCCGTATTGAGGCAACTTCCGATATTTGCACGTACCTGACTTTCGCTCAGATCAAAATCATTGTCCGGGTAATTCCAGTTTTGTGGATTTTTAAAAGTAAGAATATATCCTTCATTATCGATAATGAATCCATTATGCTGATACCCCCATGCATAGTTCATATAATCAACCTGAAAAAGTATTGCCTGCTTTTCGTTGATGACCATCTTTTTTTTACAACCTGTAATAAGAAAGATTGGAATTATAAAAATGAATATCTTAATCTGTATTTTCATTAATGCAACATTAACTCATTTTTCCTCAAAAATCGGACCATTTTGACCAGTAATTGAAGTATTGGCAGGCAAATTTATTTAATATAAAGTTACGGAGGATGGCGATGCAAAAAAATTTCACTTATTCCTTTATTATTCGTAAATTATAGGTCAATAATTAATTGAGAGCTTTTCTGAGTTCTGACAAATCTCATCCGTTGCAAATACGGGATAAGTAGTTGATATACAAATTTATATGTACTATATATTCTAGCATCTTAAATTAGTAACTATTTAATGCGACACGTGAGATGGAAAAGTTTTTTGATTATTTTGATGGTCGGTATAGGGAGTCAATACTTAAAAAGGCTCCTGTTGATGATGGTCCTGTAATTACTTTATCGCGATTAACAGGTTGTGATGCCCGGCAGGTAGCTGCTATTCTGGCAGACCTGCTCAATCATAAATTTAACACTACAAAATGGAAATGGGTCGATAAGGATATTATTTATGCAATTGCAAAAGAGTTGAATACGGATACTCAGCGTGTTGAGAATTTCTACAAAGGAATTGAATTGTCCAGTATTTCAGAGATGATAATGGCTTTCTCAGGTGGCTTTGTGAGCGATCTTCGAGTAAAAAAAGCTATCAGGGATACTGTACTTTCGATATGTAAAGAGGGATTCATCATACTTGTTGGACGTGGCGGTGTTTCAATAGCTCATGAAATTGCCGATGCACTTCATATCAGGCTTATTGCTCCCTTCTACTGGAGAGTTGAAAATGTGATGAAAAAAAAAGAAATGAATATTGACACTGCTGAAGAATATGTTATCGATACAGATGAGAAGCGGTTCAATCTGATCAGCGCCTTTCTTGATAAAAAACCTCTTAATATTGATTACCTCTTCGACGCCACTATTAACCGGAGCTCTTTCACACTTGGAAATATAGCAGAAATTATTCTTTCAATGTATGAAAAAAAGGTTTGCACACAAATTGCAGAAAGGAAAAAGTTACAAAGGATCTTTTAAACAATCAAATCCCGCTGCATTCAGCTAGCTTTTTTATATGGTCACCCAGCCTTCTGTCGAGACTTTTTCTGTATGCCTCCCAATCAGTGATGGGGTATTTAGCCACTCCGCTTTCCATCGCTGCTTTGGCAACTGCCGGAGCCACACAGGATATTAATCTTGGATCAATTGGTTTAGGAAGAATGTATTCTTTCCCGAAAATGAGTTTCTCAATGTTATACGCTTTTAATACCGAATCAGGTACAGGCTCTTTTGCCAGCGCGGCAATAGCTTTCGATGCAGCAAGTTTCATCACTTCATTAATGGTTGAGGCTCTTACATCCAATGCTCCGCGGAATATGAACGGGAATCCCAGAACATTATTAATCTGGTTTGGATAATCTGATCTGCCGGTAGCAAAGATCATGTCATCTCTGGTTGCCATAGCATCTTCGAAAGAAATTTCAGGATCAGGATTGGCCATTGCAAAAATGATAGGATCCTTTGCCATTGACGCCAGCATATCTTTTGACAACATACAGGCGCCAGAGAGACCAAGGAAAAGATCTGCCCCTTTAACCGCTTGTTTCAGGGTGTCAAGATCCCTGCCGGTAACAAACTCCTGCTTATATTTATTCAGGTCTTTCCTTTTTTTATTTATGACACCCTTTGAGTCGCACATCACAATATTCTCCTTCCTGACACCAAGAGAAACATATAATCTCGAACATGAAATTGCCGCTGCACCAGCGCCACAAACAACCATCCTGAGATCCTCTATTTTTCTCCCGGTTATTTCAAGAGAATTCAGCAGACCTGCTCCAGAAATAATTGCAGTTCCATGCTGATCATCATGAAATACCGGAATATCGAGGATCTTTTTAAGTTCTGTTTCTACTACGAAACATTCCGGAGATTTTATATCTTCAAGATTTATACCACCGAAAGTGGGAGCGATCTGTCTGCAAAACTCAATCAATTTTACCGGATCTTTTTCATTAACCTCAATGTCGAAAACGTCAACATCAGCAAACACCTTGAATAGAAGTCCTTTACCCTCCATTACCGGCTTGCCTGCCAAAGCTCCTATATCACCAAGCCCGAGTACTGCGGTCCCATTCGATATAACTGCTACCAGATTCCCTTTAGCTGTATAATTGTAAACATCTTCAGGATTCTTTGCTATCTCAAGACAAGGATAAGCTACACCAGGCGTATATGCCATACTGAGATCGAATTGTGTACTATAAGGTTTTGTCGGGATGACTTCTATTTTACCATGACGTCCCCTGCTATGATAGAGAAGAGCATCTTTTTTTGTTACTTTCAGCATGATTTATTTTAATTTGTTTTAGGTGCTTATTGAATTAACTGAATATCATTAATTTAAATGAAAAACAGACTCTGCGAAATTAATACTGAATAGCCAATATATGCATGAGAATAATCAGGGAATTTGTTTTCCCGGACTATTTTGTAAAAACATTCCGGGGCGGGGCCATTTTGTTTTAATAGAGATTCCATTTTGATAAAGATTTTAATATTATAGGAATATATTTTGCATTGATAACAAAATTAGATATTTTCAACGGCAGTTTTGATAATGGTTTTAACAAGATTTAATATTGACTTTTTCTATGAATAAAAACATCGCTATTGGCACTGATATTGGTGGAAGTCACATTAGTTGTGCTGCTATTGATCTGGTTTCAGGAAAGATATTAAAAGATACTTTGTCAGAAAAATCTGTTGACAATCAGGCTAAGGCCAATATGATAATTGATACCTGGACGCAGGCATTATCAGCAGTATTAGCAAAAGTTCCGCTTGAAAAAGTTAAAGGGATTGGCTTTGCAATGCCCGGACCTTTTGATTATGTAAAAGGTATTAGTTATATACGCGGTGTAGCAAAATATGAGAACCTTTATGGATTCAATATTACAACTGCCATTTCAGAGAGGCTGGGTATTAACGATGGGTTCCTCATCAGATTCATGAATGATGCTTCATCTTTTGCTGTGGGAGAGGCCTGGGCAGGCAGTGCGTCTAAATTCAACCGTTCACTCTCAATTACTTTTGGAACAGGCTTTGGATCTGCATTTATAAGTAACCGTATACCGATTGTTGATGGACCTGAAGTACCTAAATTAGGTTGTATTTATCACCTTCCTTATAGAGATGGAATAGCGGATGATTATTTTTCAACAAGGGGATTACTCTTCAGGTATAAGAAACTTACAGGGAAGGAGCTGAGTGGAGTGAAAGAGCTCGCTGCATTGGCAGCAACCGACAAATTAGTGGCAGATCTCTTTACTGATTTTGGAGACAATGCCGGTTTGTTCCTTGCACCATGGCTTAAAAAGTTCAGGGCAGAAATCTTAGTTATAGGAGGAAATATATCTCATGCATATAACCTTTTTGGCGATGTATTTGAAGCCAGGCTGAGAAAGGAGAACTGTATCTGTGAGGTGGCTATTTCAAAACTGAAAGAAGACGCTGCTCTTCTTGGAAGCGCATATCTGCTCGATGACGATTTCTGGAAATCTGTCCAGCACGCACTTCCTTTAATGTAATTACACAAATTGCAAACCACAAACCTTAAATATATGAATACACAAAAAGTAAACATCACCAAAATACTTCCAGTACTAATGGCATTTTTTGTCATGAGTTTTGTTGACCTTGTTGGTATCGGCGTTGACCGTGTAAGTAAAGATATGAACCTTAGCGCAACATTGGCACAACTAATCCCTTCTGTAGCGTTCCTTTGGTTTTTTATTCTCTCTGTGCCTGTTGGCATTGTACAATCGCGACTGGGTAAAAAGTTTGTACTCAACATCGGGATGTGTGTAACAGCATTAGGACTTTTGGTACCTTTTTTCTTTTATTCCTTCGCTATGGTACTTGTCGGCTTTGCTCTTCTTGGAATTGGCAATACCATAGTCCAGGTGTCTGCGAATCCTCTGATTGTGGATGTCGTTCCCGGTAACCAGAGATCGAGTTTTCTCAGCTTTTCACAATTTGTTAAGGCTATCGGATCAATGATCGGGGCTCCTTTGGCTGCAGTTTTTGCATCCCGGTTTGGCGACTGGAAACTCGAGTTCCTTGTTTTCGGAGTTGTTTCAATTCTCTCAGTACTGTGGTTGGCTTCCGTTAAGATAGATGAGGTTAAACAGACAGAAAGCAAAGCTACTTTTGCTTCCTCTTTTAAACTATTGGGGACAGGATTTGTTCTTATGATGGTTATTTCGATTTTCCTCGTTGTAGGTATCGATGTTGGATTCAATTCCAATTCAGGCCAGTTCCTTATCAAACACTTTGGCATCGATTCGACAACTGCTGAATCAGGAAGAAGCGTATATTTCTTTGGACGTATGCTTGGCACCTTTGCCGGCGCTATTATGCTCACCAGAATATCTTCAAGGAAATTCTTTATGTGGTCAAGTGTTCTTGGAATTTTATGTCTTGTTGCTATTTTACTGATATCCTCGCCTATTATGGCATGGGCATTGGTCTTTCTTATCGGTCTTTCGGTTGCTAATATTTTCCCATTGGTTTTCTCAATAACAGTGGAAAAATATCCGACACGTACAAATGAAATTTCAGGACTTATGATGATGGCAATCTCCGGAGGAGCAGTTGTTCCATTGTTAATTGGTTATATAAGCGATCTCAGCAACGTTGTTTTCGGGATGTCGATTCTTATAGTTTGTATGATTTACCTGTTTTTTGTATCCGTTTATAGCCTGAAGAGATAAGTACAAGAGCCTGACAATATATGGAAGATCACACCATTATTGGTAGTGATTTTGCACATCTCACCTGATTCCTATCTCGTAATTCATAATTTTTAACAAGAGGTAAACAATTTTAATATGAAAGAAGTTAAACTATACAGGCGTGATTTTCTGAAAAAAACCGCCGCAGCAGCTCTCGCTTTCACAATTGTTCCAAGGCATGTACTCGGAGGACCGGGGATTACTGCTCCCAGTGATCAGCTTACCAAAGGAATTGTTGGAGTAGGAGGAATGGGAAGAGGCCATTTTGATTATGAAGGTACCCGTCTGCTTGCAGTTTGTGATGTAGATAAGACTCACCTTGATCAGGCTGTCTCAGCAGCCGGTGGAAAGATCTCCGGCTACCATGATTTTCGCGAACTGATTGCCAGACCGGATATTGATATAGTACATATTGCCACCCCGCCTCACTGGCATGGTATAATAGCGAAAACTGCCGCTGAAGCCGGTAAGGATATCTGGTGTGAAAAGCCAATGACACGTACAATTGGGGAAGGAATAAAAGTAATTGAAGCTGTCCGGAAAAATGGACGGATGTTCAGACTTAATACATGGTTCAGGTTTAAAGATCAGTTTTATGGTCTGGGAACAACTGTAAAACCATTAAAAAAACTTGTCGATAGCGGTGCTCTGGGGTGGCCGCTCAAAGTAACTGTCAGCGGAATAACAGGTTATGACTGGAAGTTCTATTGGAGTGGGGTTCCTAATCTTAAGCCAATGCCAGTTCCTCCAGAATTGGACTATGACTTCTGGCTTGGCCCTGCTCCATATAAACCATATAATCCTGAAAGAGTTCACGCTAAATTTCGCGGTTACTGGGATTATGACGGTGGGGGTTTGGGAGATATGGGTCAGCACTATCTCGACCCTGTTCAGTATTTACTCGGTAAGGATGATACCGGACCAGTAACTATTGAAATTGATGCACCCCAGCAACATTATGACGCGGTAGGGTCATGGCGGAGAATAACCTACACCTACGCCGACGGATGCCAGATAATTCTTGATGGCGAAAACCGTGATAAAGATGCTGCATACATTGAGGGGCCACACGGAAAAGTTTTTAAAGGATTCAGGTCAGATATCCCTGATATTCAAAAATTGATCGATTCTCTGCCAGATCCGGCGCCTCAAATCGTAACATTCACAGAATCAGTTCTTACCAGAAAAAAATTCGCACTTAATGAGGAAAATGGCCATAGATCGTGTTCGATAGTAAATCTTGGTATAATTGCACTAAGGCTCGGAAGAAACCTTAAATATGATCCTCTTAAACAACAATTTATCGATGATGAAGGAGCCAACAGGCTTATTAATCCACCGATGCGCGGACCCTGGAAAATATGATAAATGTCAAGTTTGTTGAATTGTTGAATTGTTGAAAAAGTTGAAAAGATGAAAATAAAAAAAATAGTTATTATCAGTTTTACTCTTTTACTGATTTCCCTGTCGACTTACGCACAGGATAAAAGGACTCTCGAAACAAAGGTAGCAGATCTTCTTGCCCGGCTACCTGCCAATGACCAACAATTTACTGACAAACTTATGGTCGATATGTTGTCACTTGGAGAACCGGGAATAAAGCAGATTTGCGATCAGGTAGTCCCTGCAGGTACTGGAGATGATACGCGCCCCAGATTCGCTATCGAAAGTCTTTCACGTTTTCTCTCCGGTAAAAATTATGAAAATGAGAAACCGATGTGGGAAAAAATTTGTATCAACTATGCAACTGAAATAACGGACTTTGGTGTCAAAGATTTTTTCATGAAACAACTTCAGCTGTTTGGAGGAAGACAGTCTGCTGAAGCCATGAAGATCTATCTCATGAGTAAAGAAGTTTGTAACCCTTCACTGGCTGTAATATCTGCAGTTGGCGGAAAGACTGCAGAGATCATTTTAGCTGAATCACTGAAGAGTAAAGAGCTTCCGTGTGCAGCAGCGGTTATGAATACTCTTGCACTAATGAAATCACAGATAGCAGTAAATGAATATATTGTATGGGCTTCAACCAATAATCTTAATGTAAAAGCCTCTGCATTTAACGCACTCGCGCAGTGTGGCAGTCCACTGGCCTATCCTGTATTGTTAAAAGCAGCAATAGACGTTTCTTACAGATGGGAAACTACCGGTGCAACTGCTTCATTACTAAACTATGCGAAAGTGCTTGGTCAGAATGGCAATATCAAAACCATGGATAAGATCTGCAAGCTCATCATACTTAAATGCGATGACAATGTTACAATTCAGAATAAAACTGTCGCACTTGATACCTATGTAAGCTTTCATGGTATAAATGCAATGGACGAACTGATCAAAGCTGCTGCTCATTCAAATAATAAATACAGAAATGCAGCAATTAGAATGACACTGGGAATTTCGGGAACAGAAGTCGTGAAGAAATGGATTGAATATTTTCCAAAAGCCATTCCGGTTGCCAGACCTGAAATAATCAACATGCTTGGGACAAGAGCGGACAAGACGGCTTTGCCACTGTTAACTGCTTCATTGTCAGATCAGGATGGAAATGTCAGGAAAGAAGCAGCTGCCGCTATTGTTAAAATAAGTGGCAGCAAGTCAATCCCCGCATTGATAGATTATATGATGAAATTTAGCGGTGAATCCGATCAGGAGGCTGCAAAATCAGCGCTGATGTTGGTATGTGGAAGTGATAATATTTCAACGCTGTTACCTGTTCTGAAAAGCGGACCTACAGCAGCCAGGAAAAGCGTCATTGAACTGCTGGCCTGGAATAAAGGAAATGAATTTTTCCAGGAGGTTCTTCCTCTTACTAAATCTTCTGAGGAGACTTTAAAAAAGGCTGCAATGGAAGCGCTTTCAAGTTTTGCGGGACCTGATGATCTTTCAAAACTCATTGAACTACTCTCAGTAACAGATAATAAGGATTATATAAATGATATCCAGACTGCTATTGGGGTAGCGGCAAATAAAATAACTGATCCTGAAAAAAGATCCTCCGCGATTCTTAAAGCAATTGAAGGCAACATTCAAAAAGAGAAAATTATTCCTGTCCTGGCAAAAACAGGTGGACGGGAAGCTCTTAAAACAGTACTGAAGGAATTTGATAATGGAAATGGCGATATCCGCGAAGTTTGTTTCAAAACTCTTACTAACTGGAAGGATTATTCAGCATCTTCAGCCTTGTTCGAGATATGTGCTTCAGGAAATAAAACTTATGAGGGACCTGCCTTTGAAGGCTATGTAAGGCAGATAAAATCAACCGATCTGACCGATGAACAAAAGTTGCTTCTCTTCAGAAAGATTATGCCCTTTGCTTTGAGTACTGATCGTAAATGTGAAATCCTTACAGAGCTGGGAAAACTCAAAACATATCAGTCTCTGTATTTTGTTTCAGGTTATCTTGAAGATTCTTTAACTTCTGCTACAGCCGCCAAAGCTGCAATGTATATCGCACTTCCTTCAGTAAATTCAAAAGCAGGTATGTATGGTGATCTGGTAAAGGAGATCCTTACCCGTGCTGTCGTAAGACTGAAAGGTCAGGAGAGTGAATACGATAAAGAGATGGTAAATAAATATTTAGCAGCTATGCCTGCTGATGAGGGTTTTAAACCAATGTTTAACGGAAAGGATCTTACCGGGTGGCAGGGACTTGTTGAAAATCCGGTTGCAAGAGCCAAAATGAAGCCGGCCGAATTGGATAAAAAACAGATCGAAGCTAATAAAAAAGTATCTGGTAACTGGAGTGTAAAAGATGGTTATATATGGTTTAATGGTGCAGGTGATAATCTTTGTTCGGTAAAGGGATATGGTGATTTTGAAATGTTAGTGGACTGGAAAATTACCAGGAAAGGCGACAGCGGAATTTATCTGAGAGGTTCACCCCAGGTTCAGATATGGGATACCTCAAGAGTAGATGTTGGCGCACAGGTTGGCTCCGGAGGATTATACAATAACGAGACAAACCCATCCAAACCACTCAAAATTGCTGATAATCCTATCGGTGACTGGAATAGTTTCAAAATTGTAATGATCGGCGAAAAAGTTTCTGTATGGCTTAATGGAGAACTTGTTGTTGATAATGTCACAATGGAAAATTATTGGGATCGTAAGAATCCTATATTCCCTATAGGCGCCATTGAGCTTCAGGCACATGGCACTGATCTGGCATTCAGAGATATATACGTAAGAGAGATAAGTGAGAAGGAGTTTAATCTTACCCCGGAAGAAAGAGCCGGGGGATATGTATCCCTTTTTAACGGAAGAAATCTCGATAACTGGGTTGGTAACAAAAAGTCGTATGTGGCAGAAGATGGCATGATAGTCATTAAACCTGTTGATGATTCAGGTGGCAACCTCTATACCGAAAAAGAGTATGAAGATTTTATTTTTCGTTTTGAATTTCAGCTTACCCCTGCTGCAAATAACGGTCTGGGAATAAGGGCTCCCCTTACCGGCGATGCAGCTTATGTGGGAATGGAACTTCAGATACTCGACGACACTGCCCCGGAATATGCAAATCTTCAACCTTACCAGTATCATGGATCAGTTTATGGCGTTATTCCTGCGAGAAGAGGATTCCTCAAACCAATTGGTGAATGGAATTATGAAGAGGTCACGGCTAAAGGTACTCAGATTAAGATTATTCTGAATGGAACTACTATTGTTGACGGAGATATTGCCGGACCCGGAGACAACGGAACTATGGATCACAATAAACACCCCGGTTTAAAAAATAAAACTGGTCATATCGGATTTCTGGGCCATGGATCAATTGTTAAATTCAGAAACATAAGAATTAAGGATCTTGCTCAATGAAAAAAATATTCTGTCTGCTGATTTTAATTATCTCAATTTCTTCCTGTTCACAGGTGAAAACCCCCGAGCCTTTTGGCCCGGTTCCTACTGAACGACAACTTGCCTGGCATGAAATGGAATATTATATGTTTGTCCATTTTACTGTTAACACATTCACTGATAAGGAGTGGGGCTACGGAGATGAAAAGGAGTCAGTCTTCAATCCTACAGAGCTCGATTGCAGGCAATGGGCACGAGTCGCCCGCGATGCAGGGATGAAAGGAATCATTATAACCGCTAAACATCATGATGGTTTTTGTCTCTGGCCATCAAAATTTGCAAATCATTCTGTTAAGAATTCTATATGGAAGAATGGTAAGGGTGACGTATTACAAGAACTCCGTTCGGCCTGTGATGAATATGGGTTGAAGCTTGGAGTATATCTGTCGCCATGGGACAGGAACAGTTCATTTTATGGAACTCCGGAATATCTGACCTATTACCGTAGCCAGCTTCGGGAGCTTCTTGCGGATTATGGTAATATTTTCGAAGTATGGTTCGATGGGGCAAACGGAGGAGATGGATATTACGGCGGGGCAAAAGAGACCAGAAAAATTGATAATAAGACATATTATGACTGGACAAATACCCATAAGATTGTAAGAGCGTTACAACCTTCAGCAGTTATGTTCAGCGATGCAGGACCAGATATACGCTGGGTTGGTAATGAAAACGGAATGGGTAGTCTTACTAACTGGTGTCTTCTTAAAAAAGATGAGATGTATCCCGGAGGTGACTTTGCCAAAATCCTTGGGGAAGGACATGAAGATGGTAACTTCTGGGTACCTGCTGAAGTTGATGTTTCTATTCGTCCCGGATGGTTCTATCATCAGAATCAGGATTCACTTGTCAGATCGCCCGAGAACCTGATGGAACTTTATTACTCTTCAGTAGGACGAAACAGCAATCTTCTTCTGAATGTACCGCCCGACAGGAGAGGTCTTCTCCATGAAAATGATATCAAATCCCTACTGGCTTTCAGGGAGTTGCTGAAAAAAGAATTTGAAAAAGATCTCGCGAAAGGGAAGGCAGTAGTTTCCACATCCTTCAGGGGAAGAGGCTATGAAGCTTCAAATGTAAATGACGGAAAATCTGAAACTTACTGGACAACAAATGAGTTTCAAACCACGGGTGATATAGTTCTCAATCTGGCATCAGAAACAGAGGTGAACAGAATAGTACTTCAGGAATATATAAAACTGGGACAACGGGTTCAGGAATTTCAGGTATCAGCTTTTAGTAAGGGTAAATGGATAAAGTTAATTGACGGTACTACCATAGGTCATAAAATAATACGAAAATTTCCAGTTATAAAAGCCTCTGAAATTAAAATAGCATTCAGTAAATCAAAAGCATGTCCGCTAATCTCCAATGTTGAACTTTACAGAGCGCCGGGAAATTAATCCACATGGAACATTCTTGCTACCTTAACTGCGGCTGTAATCCTTTTTGTAAGACCCGACCAGTTTTTCTTGAGGATATGTTCTTTTGTAATAAGATTTGAACCGATACCGACACAGGTTACACCTGCATCAAACCATTCTGTTAAATTCCCGAGTGTTGGTTCAACTCCACCTGTCGGCATTATGCTTGTCCATGGGCAGGGTCCCTTGATCGCTCTTACAAAATCCGGTCCACCTACAGATGAACCCGGGAATATTTTAACTATTTCGGCGCCCAGCTCTTCGCCATAATTTATTTCTGAGAGTGTTCCACAACCTGGTATCCACAAGATCTTTCTGCGGTTGCATACTTTTGCCATCTCCGGGTTAAGTACCGGTGAAACAATGAAGTTTGCACCAAGCTGTATATATAAGGAAGCAGTTCCGGCATCAACTATTGATCCTGCACCCATTATTAAACCCGGTACCTCTTTTTCGGCCCATTTATTAAGCTCACTGAATAATTCATGTGCATAATCACCGCGATTTGTGAATTCAAAGACTTTAATCCCGCCCTCAAAGCATGCTTTGATCACATTTCTGCATATTTCCGGATCTTTATGGTAGAAGATAGGTACAATACCTGCTTCACGCATCTTAAGGACCACATCTATTCTTGTAAATCGTGCCATTTTTTTCGATTTGTACAGACAAATGTAAATAAAATAGGATTAATCTTAAACTTTCTCCTTGTTTTCGTTTGTATTCTATTATAATTATCTTAGCAACTCAAACAATCAACATGGCCTTAAACTACATCTGGATTGCATTCTTTATTATCGGATTTCTTGTGGCGCTTGGGCAGTTGATTTTCTCGGGTAATACCCAAATATTCAACGAACTGGTAAATTCCGTTTTTTCAAATGCTAAAACGGGCTTTGAAATTTCACTTGGATTAACAGGAGCGCTCACGCTATGGATGGGACTGCTCAAGGTGGGGGAGAAAGGCGGAGTAGTGGCGCTTCTTGGCAGATTTATTGGTCCGTTGTTTGAAAAGCTTTTTCCGGGTCTGCCAAAAGGACATCCTGCTTATGGATCTATAATGCTTAACATTTCTGCTAATATGCTTGGTCTCGATAACGCTGCAACACCTGTTGGACTAAAAGCAATGAAGGAGATGCAGGAAGTCAATCCCGATAAAGAGACTGCTTCCAATGCTCAGATAATGTTCCTTGTCATGAATGCCGCGGGTCTTACAATTATTCCGGTCAGCATAATTGTATACAGGACTCAGCTGGGGGCGGTCAACCCTGCTGATATTTTTATACCAATACTAATATCGACTTTTGCTGCTTCTCTCACCGGGGTGATCAGCGTTGCTATAATTCAGAAAATAAATCTTTTCGATAAAGTTATTCTCGCCTATATGGGAGGACTTACCGCGATAATCATTGGTATAATATTTTATTTCAGTCGTCTTCCTAAAGAACAGATATCAACAATTTCAACTTTTTCTGCCAACTTTCTCCTAATGTCGATAATTGTACTTTTTATCGTGCTGGCACTCATTAAAAAAGTCAATGTTTATGATGCCTTTATTGAGGGGGCGAAGGAGGGATTCAGTACTGCCATACGGATAATTCCTTTCCTTGTTGCAATTCTTGTGGCAATAGGAATTTTCAGAGCCTCAGGGTCAATGGATTTCATAATTGGAGGAATAACAAAGTTATTTGCCTGGATGGGTGTTGATACACAATTCACAGGAGCTTTGCCTGTCGCATTCATGAAACCACTATCCGGGAGTGGCGCACGCGGCCTGATGATTGATGCCATGAGGACTAACGGAGCAGATTCATTCATTGGTAGATTAGCCTGCACCATGCAGGGAACAACCGATACAACATTTTATATTGTGGCGGTATATTTTGGTTCGGTAGGAATAAAAAACGCAAGGTATTCAATAGGTTGTGGGTTACTTGCTGATCTTGCAGGATTTACAGCAGCGATATTTGTCGCTTATCTCTTTTTTACTTAAAACAGCTTAAATTTCGAAAATACAATGAGGCAATAGCTCAACGGGATAAAGACATAACAGTATAATAACAAATGAATATTAATTAATAAAACGAAAAATCATGAAAGTAAAATTATTAGTTCTTTTATTCAGTTTAGCCTTAATTTCAAGTAGCTACGGAAGTAAAACCCTGATTGAAAACACAGAGGGTAAAGGTTATCTTAAACAATCTCCAGTAGCAGATAATGGAATGATGATAATTGCAAAGTTATCAGTGAAACCTGAAAAAGTTAAAGCTTTTACCGAAGCCGCCAGGGAAATAATTGAAAAATCAAAAAAAGAACCAGGTTGTAAATCTTATCAGCTTTATCAGGACCCTTATGACAATTCAAAGTTTATTTTTGTTGAAGAATATAAGAATCAGGCTGCAGTTGATGCCCATTTTGCTGCCGGTTATTTCAAGGCATTTGGTCCTAAAATCAGTGACTTCGTTCAGGTACCTGCCAAAATTAAAATAGTCAGTGTGGCTAAAGAGGTAAATCAATAATGGCAGGGTCATGATATGGCATGATCATTTAATCTCTTGCTTTATGATAATTGAGAGGACTTTGTTTTAATGAAAGGCCGTAGTCCTTACATATTATAACGTTGGGCGAAGCCCGACGATAGTCAACATCAAGAGCCTGGGTTCCTGACCAATTTTGTTAGGTAAGCCCACAGGTTTTTTCATTAATTAAGGAACTTGATTCACTCTTTTTATAAAAATGACTATTACTATTTGTAAATATAAATTTAGTTTATACATTAGCATTACTTTTTAAGTGACTATAAACCCCATCGCAGCACAAAAAGGAGTAGTAAAAAGCACTATTGATAAAGATTGGGCGTTAGGGCACTTCATTGATGCTATTTTCTCCGGAACTTAAACTTGCATTTAAAGGACATTCATTTAGCGCAATAGAACAATTGATAAACTCTGAATGCGATAAACATCTTAAAGCAGCCTGGAAGAATAGTCTGGCACATCAGATAACAGGAGAATTGCCTGATTTTGAAACTGTAAAAAATGAATTATTAACCCTTTTTAAAAAGAGACTTTAATGCAAATTTGACATGGGAGGAGAGAAGGCGGAACGAGGAGCTCGTTACAGCTCTAAGTGACGACTCTGGAATAAGTCAGATCGAGAAAGGAAAGCTGGATTACCGGATAGACACGGTAATGATTATCCTTGATTACTTTGATTGTAAAATAAGTTTTATTAAACGAACGTATTAAAGAACTTTATATTTCCCCTGCTTTTTCCTCTTTTTTGGTATCTCAAACGCTTCGTTTTCGATGCAGTTTTATTTTCCTTGCTTTTAAAGAAATGAAGGAGTGGTTATTAAGGGCTTCAGGAATGTGAAAAAACTCTGAAATTAAGGAATAACAAAACATTGGCCATATAGTCTATGGGCGGCTGGCGGTAGTTCAATCAAAGGCGATAGGTTAAGCTATGAAACAACTTTTTTAGAATTAGTTCTAGTTTTTCTTCGCTGCCCTTTTCGTAGCTTGATAAATGCACTAAACTCTTTTTTCTCTTCCTCAGTCCAAGGCTTGTCTAAGAAAGTGAAGTCTACCTTTTTTGGTTCTCTGATAAGTCCCATTTTATCTATTTTTAAAAATATCTATTAACTAACCTGTTTGCAGCTGGCGTTTCAATCATCATTTTAGTTCCTTTGAAATGAGTAGCATAAAGAGTTTCCCGATAATGCTTAACCAATACTGTCTTGGCATCAAAAGCAAGATAGCCATCATAACCCTTATCAAATGATACTTTGCAAGCAAAAGCAACTAAGTTGCCCGGAACACCTGAGTAAATTTTAGTTTTCCCTCTATTGAATTTGGCACTTTCAATAAGATGCATGTAAATATGGTCTCCCTGGTCGCTTAAGCTTAATAGTCCTTGGATTATTTTTGGATTGTATTTAATTACAAGTTTATACGTTTTTCTATCATTGAGTTTAATCTGTTCCTGCCAGTTGAATTGCCAATCTTTACTTTTAATCAGCTTAATGTCTTTTGAAAAAAGCTGAAAAATATCAAATATTTTCCCTTTGAAATGTTGGTTGACGGATTCCGCGATATCCCTGTTTAGAAATTTTGCTCAATATATCAAAGATACAAACTGAAAGCAATTCCAAGCTGCATTTTAAATTATTCTTATTATTTCAGTATTTTTTGCAGAAACCACTATTAGCAGAGTTCATAAAAAAGTCAACCCAATTTTCCGGTTAAGTCCTTTTTCAAAAATTCTGATGAGTGTCGATAGCTGAATATTACCTCTCCCATTCTCAATTTTCGAAATGTAGCTTTTTTTAGTCCCTACTTTTTCCGCCAGTTGGCCTTGTGTCATTTTAGCCTCCTTACGGGCTTCTTTTAGCATTTCGCTAATAATGAACATTTGAGCTTTTTCCTCAAATTCATTTCGGCGTTCATTTCCGATTGGTCCATATTCATGGTCAAGCAGTTCATCAAATGTCGTAATCTCTTTATACATTGTCATTTTTTTGTCTCTTTAGGTTAAAATACTCATCCTTCAATCTCATTGCTCTGTCAATCTCTTCTTTAGGCGTTTTCCGGGTTTTCTTTTGAAATCCATTGAATAAAACGACCAACCGCCCCTGATCAAAACAACAAAATACCCGATAAATCATAAAGTTATCTCCAAAGATAACATCAATAATTATACTATCAAAATTTATTGTCAATGTACGAATTGTGCTCATCCTTCTTATGTTGGTTTCTCAACTTCCTGTGAAAATGAAAATCTAAGGATGAGAATATCCTTATAGTTTCTCCAGCTATTTTTTCAATCTGAATTTACCTATTCAGACATTCAGGTTTTTATTATATTTGTCTTCCTTAAATCTTTGAAAATAATCCCGATATAATGAAGGCCCTTGTACTGGAAAAATATAATGAGCTGGTTTATAAAGATGTTCCCAACCCCGTTATAAAAAGTGACGAAGTACTTGTGAAAGTAATGGCTTGCGGTATCTGCGGTTCTGATGTACATGGTATTGATGGAAGTACAGGACGAAGAATTCCACCAATGATAATGGGCCATGAGGCTTCAGGGGTTATTGTAAAAACAGGCACTGGTGTAAGTGGCTGGGAAACAGGAGACAGAGTTACATTCGATTCAACAGTCTATCCGCTAAATGACTGGTTTACACTCGAAGGTATGTATAATCTGAGCGACAACCGGGAGGTTATCGGAGTATCTCCAGGGTCGTATAAGAGAGATGGAGCATTCGCGGAATTTATTGCAATTCCTCAGCATATTTTGTATAAAATACCTGTAAATGTCACCTTTGAACAGGCGGCAATGGTGGAGGCTGTGGCCGTTGCTCTTCATTCGATCAATATCTCTAAAATTAAAACCGGCGATAAATGTGTTGTGGTGGGTGCCGGAATGATTGGGATTTTTATTCTCAAACTTCTTAAAATATCCGGCGCTTCAAAGGTTATTGCTATTGACAGTAATCCGGTGCGACTTGAGCAAGCCGTCATATCCGGCGCGGATCATACATTTCTTGCATCAGAAGAAAATCTTGAAGAAAAAATAAGCGCTCTCACAAACAACAGAGGAGCAGATATCTCTTTTGAAGCTGTCGGAAAGAGTGAATCGGTGAATATTTCTATTGATATTCTCCGTAAGGGTGGCAAGACCATTTTAGTCGGGAATATTTCTCAGAAGATCGATTTTCCTCTTCAAAAAGTTGTTACACGAGAGTTATCAGTACTTGGAAGTTGTGCAATAAGAGGTGAGTATGAAACTGTCCTGAGTATGCTGGAAAACGGAACGATCTCAGTCGATGACCAGATTTCAGCTGTTGTACCTCTTTCTGAAGGAGCTTCCTGGTTTAACAAGCTTTACAAAAAAGAGGAGCCCCTGAATAAAATTATTCTTGTACCTTAATATTTATAAATGGCCGGGAGAATTTATAAAATTTCAATTGCCGGATGCAGTAAAGTTGCCCATTTACATGCAAAAGCGATACAGAGCATTCCCAATGCACAATTGGCAGGGGTATGGAGCAGAACACGCCGTAAAGCAGATGATTTTGCTTCATTATACAAAACACAGGCATATTCAGATATCTCAAAGATGGTTAAAGAGAACAAGACTGACTTGGTAATTGTCTGTACTGCACATCCTTATCATAAGCAACCTGCAATTGAGGCCACTCTGGCAGGAGCTAATGTGCTGGTTGAGAAACCACTTGCTTCCGATCTTCAGGATTGTGATGATATCATTAATGCATGTAAAAAGAGCCATGTAAGTCTGGGTGTAATAAGTCAACGGCGTTGGTACGAACCTGTAAAAAGAGTAAAGGATGCAATTGTTGCTGGGAAAATAGGGAAACCGGTACTGGCAGTTGTAACTATCTTGGGTTGGCGTGATAAAGCATACTATGATTCAGATGCATGGAGGGGCTCGTGGAAAAAAGAAGGCGGTGGTGTGCTTGTTAACCAGGCTCCCCATCAGCTTGATTTGCTTTTATGGTATATGGGAGAAATAGATGAGGTTTATGGTATCTGGCGGAACCTCAATCATCCTTACATAGAGGTAGACGATACAGCGCTGGCCATTGTTAAATTTAAGAGTGGCGCTATTGGAAATATTCTTGTAAGTAACTCCCAGAAACCTGGTCTTTACGGGAAGGTTCATAT
>JANYIW010000298.1 GCA_025358645.1 Bacteroidales bacterium | reverse complement strand
AAAACAAATCTCCGGAGGAACGCTCTTATAACCGGACTGTAATAATTGATATTATCCCACCTAAATAAGGTTTATGATCAATTATTAAAACTTTCTATACAAAGAGGCTGCCTGAAGAGAAAATCAGGCAGCCTTTTTCTTTTAAAACGCCGAACACAAAAAGCGCATCACATAACTAATGGCAAATGTATGAATAATGCAACTCTTTTCTGAAATTGTGCAAGTGCTTTACGAATAATAAGAAGCAACTTTAACCTGCATAAATTAACTCACATTAAAGCAAAAATAGATGGAAAAGCTAACTAAAAGAAAAGGAAGCTGGAGTGAGACGAAAGGGAAACTAAAACAAAAATTCGCCATGCTCCGAGATAGTGATTTATTGTTAGTAGAAGGCAAGCAAGATGAGCTGCTTGGCCGGCTTCAGATCAAACTGGGGAAGACAAAGGAAGAGATATACAAGCTTATTTCTGAATTATAAAATAAGAAGATTCAAATATCAGGTGATCAGTTTTTTAAATGTCATCCGCTGCCTGGCTTATTCAAAGTTCATCCCTAATTAAATTTCGATCAGGTATACAAAATAGGTTATTATTATTCCTGGCCTCTTTTGATTTCGCCAATATCTCATTTTTTACTACTTTTGTACCATCATGTAAAAAACTGTTATTTAAATTATTGTGGCATAACTCCATGATGATGAACCAATCAGGTTGGCGTTTTGCAGTAGATCGTTAATAAATTGCTTTACTGATGTTCCCGAATAATTTCAGTTTAAGTATTGGACAACTGAAAAGTGTCTGTCAATATATTATTTATGGATATAAAGAGCGAAATCAAAAGAAGAAGAACATTTGCAATTATCAGTCACCCTGATGCAGGCAAAACCACACTAACTGAAAAATTACTTCTTTTTGGAGGGGCTATACAAACTGCAGGCGCAGTAAGAAGCAATAAAATCAGAAAAACAACTACTTCCGATTTCATGGAAATTGAAAAACAGAGGGGAATATCTGTTTCAACTTCTGTAATGGCATTCGATTATAATAATATCAGGGTTAATATATTGGATACTCCCGGGCATAAAGATTTTGCTGAGGATACATACCGGACCCTTTCGGCTGTCGACAGCGTAATACTTGTTGTAGATTGTGTAAAAGGAGTTGAAGAACAAACACGTAAACTGATGGAAGTCTGCAGGATGCGAAACACTCCCGTGATGATCTTTGTAAACAAGATGGACAGAGAAGGTAATTATCCTTATGATTTGCTGGAGGAGCTGGAGCGGGAGCTTAAAATTGCTGTATGTCCTTATACATGGCCTATCGGTAATGGTAAACAGTTTAAAGGTGTTTATAACCTGCATAAAAAAGAAGTCCAGATCTTTGCACCAGACAAAACAAGTATTTCAGAAAGCCTGATCACTACGAAGGATATAAAAGATCCGAAGCTGATTGAATTTGTAGGCAATGAAAGTATTAAAAAGCTATGGGAAGAAATTGACTTTGTAGAAGATATGTTCGAATCCTTTAATATGACATTGTACCGCGAAGGTTATTTGGCACCTTTGTTTTTCGGGAGCGCATTAAATAATTTCGGTGTGTTGGAATTACTGGAGACCTTTCTTGAAATTGCTCCCTGCCCGGGTACAATTCACGCATCAGAACGATCGGTAGAGCCTGATGAAGAACAATTAACCGGTTTTATATTTAAAATCCATGCAAACCTCGATCCAAAGCACCATGACAGAATCGCTTTTATGCGGATAAGTTCCGGGAAATTTGAAAGGAATAAATTTTATTATCACACAAGATCAGAAAAAAAAATCAGGTTTTCATCGCCAACAAGTTTTATGGCAAATAATAAAAGTATTGTCGAAGAGGCTTATCCCGGAGATGTTGTAGGTCTGTATGATAGTGGTAATTTTAAAATTGGAGACACGCTTACCGAGGGTGAATTATTACATTTTAAGGGAGTTCCCAGTTTTTCTCCTGAAATACTGCGGGAAGTCAATAACCTCGATCCTATGAAAACCAAGCAGCTCGACAAAGGTGTGAGACAGATGACCGATGAAGGAGTAGCCCAACTTTTCGTGCAGCAACCGGGTAACAGGAAGATTATAGGTACAGTCGGAGAACTTCAATATGAGGTTATCAAATTCAGACTGGAACATGAGTACGGAGCCAAATGCAACTTTTCTCATCTGCCATTTATCAAAGCCTGCTGGATTACAACCGATAATAAGAAAGAACTTGATGACTTTTTAAAGAGAAAGTCAGGAGCTATAGCTTACGATAAGGAGCATAATCCTGTCTTTTTTGCCGAGAGCGAATGGATGCTTAAACTGGCAAGAGAAAATTTTCCCTCTATTACTTTCCATAACACATCCGATTTTAAAATCGGGAAAATTAAGAAAGGAGTCATTCATAGCAAGTAAGGATAGAACCTTTTATGCACAAGGATTGTTAAAAAATGAATGTTTCTTTGTATAATAACATTACAGATATCATTAAATAAATAGTTATGAGCTCAGGAAAAGTATTATTAGGTGTATTGGCCGGCATGGCAGTCGGTGCGGCATTAGGAGTTTTATTTGCTCCGGATAAAGGATGGAATACCAGAAAAAGGATCTCAAAAAAAGGGGAGGATATTGCTGATGATTTAGGCGATAAATTTGAAGAGTTTCTTGATAGCATTTCTGTAAAAATGGATGAAGTCAAGGAAGATACTGCTGACTTTTCTGAAAAAATCAAAGCAAGAGCAAACGGTGCTAACAGACAGTCTTACTCAAAATTCTGACATATTCAAATCATAAATACGGGCGCCAACCTGCCAGGTTCCATTTTGATTTGAAGTGGCCGGAGATGAGCCTGCAACCCAGGTAGCTGTTGTTGATAATCCTGTTTGCCATTCTGTTCCAAGGTTTTTTCCATAATCTAATCTGGCTCCTGGTACTAAGTCAGTTGAATTTATAAAATCCGGATTGACTATAACTGAGTGTGCATCATACCCGCGTGCTTTCCATTGTGTCCACGAAAGAGTTACTCCATCAATATTAAAAGTTGGCTCCCCGGCTGAACACCAATAAACATTATAGTCACTCTCAAAGTTAGTCAGGCTAGCCGATTCAATTTTGATCATTGGTATTTGAATGGTAGAATAAAATATATTATTAAATACTTTTGTTCCAGTTGATGGCGCCGGATGAGTTCTGTCCATGTTCTCAGTGATTAATAACAGATACCATCCACTTCCGTCTCCGCTATAAAATGTATTATTATAAAATTTTACACCATTAATTCCTTTTACTCTTCCGGCAAACTTTCCATTTTTCAAAACATTATATGCACACCCACCTGATGTAAAAGTCATATTTACGCCGGCGTCAGTGCCTGACTTAAATATTATTCCGTAAGGTACATTCTCAAGGTAATTATATTTTACTAATGAATTAATGTTATATCCGGCAAATAATCCATGAGTAATAACAGAAGAATTATTAACGCCATTCCAGTTAAGTTTATTCCCTGTTATTACTTCGCCATCTAGGTTATTGTTTGAAGAAAGTGGCGCTTCATCGCCAGCTTGCAACATATACCCTGAATTATTTGAAGAAGTGATGGAGTTATTCTTGTATGTAAATAGGGTAGGTACCCTTCTTGGTATATTGACTCCTTCCCAGGTTTCTGATACTGTATTTTTTACAGTAGTTCCTTCAGTTACCAGAGTAGTCTGCCCAAAAATAAAAGCGAAATTTGTGGCTAGAATGAATAATAGTATAACTCTTATAATCATTGTCTTAATTCCGTTTTAACAATAACTTAAGTATTTATTTACATTGCAAAGATACTAATAAACTATTATTTTTTGCGATGACAACTCCAGCCCTCCTGCCAACATCAGAACAGAATAAATACCGGATGAAAGGTTTAGAGGCATCTTGATGTCAGTAGCTCCTGTAACTAACAATTTCTCAATAAACAGTTTTCCGGAAAGATCAGAGATTCTGATAATCTGAGGTGATATGGCAGCAGTAGTTTGTGCTGAGAGAGACCCTGAGTATTCTAACAGAACATTAATGATTTTATGTATATGATTGGGAGAAATCGTCATTTTTATAGTAACTGGTAACGCATCTATTGCAGGGGAAGTTAAATTATTAATAATTGTACGGGCAGAAAAACCTTCTGCCGCTCCGGCAGTGATAGTTTGTATCGGATTAGTTGCTGGTTTTGTATAGGCAACATTAACAATATCACCATATTTTATTGCACTTGACAAAGTCAATTGAACTGTTTTCCCGGAAATTACAGCTAAACTAACAGGTCTGGCAACAGTATTAACCAGTACATTAAATGTTGAAGTTGAAGGAATGATATTGGCAAGAGTTAAATCATAAGTCATTTGTACCGTCGAAGGAGTTGCGTTTTCGACAACAGAACTTTGATATACCGGTATTGTTTGTGACGGCAGTGTTGAATTATATTCAAATGCTCCGATACTTGGAGTGACGTTCCATGATTTCCCTTCGTAATCGGTAGCTAGTCCTACATTGATCCCTTTAGTTATTGCCTGGGAGGATGATTGTAAATGAAAATCAGATGCAGAAACAAACAAAGGATTAACAATCTGATTACCCGAATATGTATAGGTTGACGGATTTCCCCCAGCGAAGAAAGGATTATTACTGTTACCATTATTGTAAAGTATATTATTGGTAGCAATTAGTCCATTGACTGATGAAGCAGGATTGGCAGTTATTCCTCCATTGCTAAAATCAGTTATAATATTATTTCTTACGATATTATTGGTGGAGTATTCTCCAGCTGGTATATTAACCCCCCATGCCGCTCCTCCTCCTGATCTGCCTTGTATTACATTGTTATAAACATAAAAACCATCACTCGATGTTAACGGGGAATCTACAACAACAAAAGTAGTGAACCTTCCTGCTGTGCTTCCTGCTACACCAATGTTTTCACAAATATTATTAGCAAAGGTGTTGTTACTTAAATCGTATCCGGCTCTCGTAGAAAAATGAAAAACAATACCAATA